>CAMQSH010000221.1 GCA_947036575.1 uncultured Brevinema sp.
TATACAAAAACCACCCCTAAATTAGAGGTGGTTTTTTATTGTTGGTAATTATTATTATCAATGACTATTGACAATGAATATTAAAAAAGAGTGCTTTTTTCTTCCCAGTTGATAGAGGGACTAGCTTCATTCATTTGTACTTCATCGCCTGTGAGAAAGTTCATCGCTTTTTGAACGGCATCATTAAAATATTTTTCCGTCTCTGCCCTATCCCAAGTTAGGTAATATTCTTTGGCTTCTTTTAGGCTAAAAAGCACGATATTATCCACTTGCTGATGTGCCTTTTCTGACAATAAAGCATAGTATGATAACTGCCTATGATAGCGATCTCTATTTTTGCCCACGGATAATTTGTAATCGACAATGGTATGTTTGTTGTCCTGAGAAGATACATATAAATCGGCAGTAGCTCTCATCATAATTTCGTTAGGTAAAAGATATAATACCTGTCTCTCTTTATCAGCTAAAGAGCTATTCGTCAATAAGCCCTGATAGAATTCTGATTCCCAATATCCATAGGCATAAGATAATGCCAAATCAAAAACTTCCGCCTTTTCGTGATGATGCACTTGTAGATATTGCATTACTTCCTCTCGGCTAGGATTGTCAAACTCTTGTAATAATATATGTATAAGCGTTCCTATATCTTGCTGAGAAGGCGTGTACATGGTAAACTCTTCTTCTCCTAACTCTCTCAAAGAATCCAACAAATTAAAAGAATGTCTAATATATTTATCATAAAATTTATCTGGATTAAATTCTGCATCTAATAACAAAGATACGGATAAAAATTGAGGTAACTCTTGTCTTATAAATACTTTATCTTTTTGCAAGAGCCATTCATAGCGTTGATTATAAGAAGACATATCTTCGGATAAACTACTACTTTTTTGTTTTTCTATCGTGATATTCAGATTCAATTTTTGTGAGGAATAAGTTTCGTTTTTTTCTATTAATTCTTTATTGATAAAAGACGCCCACTGTGTTTCAAAAAGTTTTGATTCTGATTTTGTTTCTTTCATAATGGTCGGCAAAGCACAAAAAACAAAATTCTTTTTTGCTCTCGTGATCGCCACATAAGCCAATCTCTTTTCTTCAGCAGTTTCTTCTTTTAATTTTTCTCTGCCCAAATTTTCTGCCATGATTCCTTTGCCCAAAATATCAAAAGCAATCTGATTTTTTTGATAAAGAGGATAACGAACATTTTTTTCTCGAGCATTAGCTTTATGAATATAGATAACATAAGGAGACTCCAGCCCTTTGGATGAATGCACTGTCATCAAGCGTAATGTTTTGCCCTCTTCTCCCGAAAATTCAGCCTCTTCCGTACTCGTTTTTTTCTGATCTATGTAATTAATAAAATCTCCAAGACTCATTTCTCTTTTTTCTTGTAATTTTTGAGCTTCATCAATAAACAAAGACAAAGTCGCTTTTGCATCGCCTGTCTCAGAAATAAGATCGAGATATTCTTCATAATGTAATTCTTTTATCAATAAAGAAATCAACTCTTCTAAAGAAATTCTATCCCTCAAAACAATAAATTCTCGGAGCACCTCGTATTCATCGCCCTCAAAAACTTCAAATAAAGATTTATCATTTTCTTGCGCAAGGATAAGTAATTCATTAATTTCCATATCTGTTTTTCTAAAAATCGGGGTTTTTAATAATTCTATCATCGTTAAATCATGATGAGGATTTAATAGTGCTTTTAAAAAACTCAATATAGGAGTGATATAACTGTTATCCCATAATATATTACGAACAGAAGATGATAATGGTAATTGAGGATAATATTCTTTTGCCAAGCGATAAAAATCTAAAATAGACGCTTTATTCCTGAATAAAATCATGATTTCACCAGGATTTACTTTTTGGAGGATGAGATCATTCACCATAAATAATGCTTCGTGATATGCTTTATCTAATTTATCTTTGGTGAGAGATTTTTCTATTTCCTCGTCCTCTAGCCCCAAAGCTAAAGTATAGGCGAAATTCCCTTCTTCTTCTTTTTTGGAGAGTTGATTTTGATACAAAATACCAGAATGATCATCTTGAAAAATATCTGTAAAAAGATAGTTTACCAAATCTACATGAGATTTTGAAGAGCGATAATTCGTATTTAGTAGTTTATGTTCATAATTACAAGCCACAAATTCCTTAATCGTATTTGCAAAAACATAAACATTTGCCTTACGAAAACTATAAATAGATTGTTTCGGATCACCTACAAAAAAAGGAATAATATGCTCATCGGCAATGATAGAATCAAATATTTCTTTTTGTAAATCGGAAGTATCTTGATATTCATCGGCAAAGAAAAATCTCGTATGTCTCGTGATTTTGTCTAAAAAAGTTTGGTTTTTTAAAGCGTCTAACAATACAATTTCACTATCACCAAAAGAAATTTCTCCATATTCTGCTTGAGCATTTTTAAGCTCTTGAGTACACAAATCAGAAATAGGTATCATCAAAGGCATAATAATTCTATACAAACCATCTATAAAACTTTGATAAGCATAGTAAGAATTTTCTCTCAATACATTTAAAACATCATCTTTAACGGGATTGCTTTCTTTATAAACACCCAATAAATCTTTGGAAAATAAATTTAACAGATTATCTTTATTAATATTTTTTAAAGAGTTGTATAATTTGATATTACCTCTAGCTAAAGCTTTGTGATTGTTTTCTATTGTTAAAGTTTCTACCAATGCATTGATAGAAGGACTAATAACGGCAAAAATATGACTATTAGGATCTTCTTTTGTCATTGCTTCTAGGATTTCTGTTTCGTATAAAAAATATACAGAATTATTCATTCCCTCTCTAATCGCTCTATCCCCATATTGAGAAACTAATTTGCGTATTTGTTCTAATAAAGCTATCCATTTGTTGAGCCCTAATAATTGCACTCCAAATTGAAAAACTCTTTGATGTTTGGGATATTCTTGTAGTAATAATTTTCGTAATAGATTTAATTGTGTTTCTTTTTCTGTAGAGGATATATCATAGCTACCCTCTTCTGGAGTAAGTCCAATATCTATATTTAGTTCCAAAGGATGAGCTCGTAATAATTGGAGGACATATGCATTGATAGTCATTACTTTGGCACTAGAAAGAAGATCATCTATTTGATTTCGCTGAGATTCCAAATGAATAACAATCTGATCCAAAGTCGTAGGGTATGCTCCTGCAAATATTTCGATCTCTTTTAACATATACTCTAGCTCATGATCCTGCCATAATTCTTCTATTCTCTCTCTAATACGAGTTTTCATCTCTATGGCAGCTTTTTTGGTAAAAGTAAGCGCTGTAATAGCTTGCAAGGATTCCGAAACTGTTTTTTGTTCCCATACCATTAGATACAAAAAAGAAGATAACCATCGCTCTGTTAAGATAGTGGTTTTACCACTTCCTGCAGATGCTTCTAGGATCATCCCTTTATTAACATTAAAAACAATACTCGGATCTTCAAAAGTTAATGGCATTCGTCTCTTCCTTCTAAACTAATTAATATATGACCTATATTATAACAGGATTATAAAAAATAAGCTACACAAAAGCATAGCTTATTTTTATTTTTTATTGTTGATCTAATTTAATTTTAACTAGTTTAGTTGTTCTTCGTAATCT
>CAMQSH010000222.1 GCA_947036575.1 uncultured Brevinema sp.
AAATGCTTTTTTATTTCTGTATAAATAATTTTTTTAAATTCTTGTAGGGAATATTGAGATGATCTACATCCAGCAGCTCTAATATGCCCACCACCACCAAAAATTTGAGCTATATCAGCAACATTAGTATTATCTTTACTTCTCAAAGAGGCTGAAATCATATTATCTTCTTTTTCTTTAAGAATAGCACAAACTCTAATAGATTTTGTAGAAAGCATAATAGGGAAAAGAACATGAGTATCATCAAAGCCTTCTTTGTCCATTGAAATATCACTATGTGAAAAAGTCATAATAGCTATAGAATCGTCATCAAATAATTCTAAATTTTCAATACCTTTTTTTAATAAAGGAATCCATGATATAGGATGTGTTTGATAAATATTTTGATATATTTTGAAATGATCTATACCAAATTCCATCAAATATGCTATGATCTGATGAGTTTGAGTGGTAACTTTATCAAATTGAAATAATCCAGTATCTGTTAAAATCCCTATATAAAGAGCTAAAGCAATTTTTTGAGTTAAAGGGATGTCTAAAGTTTTCATAATATTGTATAATAATTCACAGGTACTACTAATATCTAGAACACAATTAAAATCACCAAATAAAGGATTTGACATATGATGATCAATATTAATGATTTTTTGATGTGGTAAAATGTAATCACAAATTGTACCAGCTCTATTTATTTGACCACAATCTAAAAAGGCAATAATATCTGTTTGTTCATTTTGAATCTCATCATTATCTGATGACGAATCAAAATAACTGAAATTTATATCTTCAACGAAAAACAATAAATTTTCAGGAATAGGATCTATAAGTATAAGATCATAGCTAAGTTTATAATATTCACAAATATGAGCAAAAGCTATCATACTACCAATAGCATCCCCATCTGGATTTCTATGGGAAATAATTCGTACATGATGTCCATTTTGTAATATTTGTAAGAAAGTATTTAGATCATTCTTAGAACACATAAAAAATTCCTTGTATATGAATATTGAAAATTAGTTATCATCTTCAGGTTTTGCTAACCATACCGTAAAATATTCATCATCTTTTACGGGTTCAAATCTTATTTCAGGACAACGACGTAATCCTAGATTAGAACCTGCAACTGAGGAGATATAACCTGCAGAGCGTCGAAGTGCATCTAATGTTTTTACAATATCTTTTTTATCAGATCCAAAAATACGAACTTTTACATAGGCTACTTCATAATCTTTGGACATTTTAACACTTAAAACACTTGTAAGTGCATTTATACCAGGGTCTTTAATTTCTTTCATAATAATTTCACTAATTTCACGCTGTATGTTTTTTTCGTAACGTACAATGCGTTGATTTGAATTATCATTATGGAACGTCTTTTTTATCATTTATAAACCTTGTTTTATTTTGTATCTGTTTTAGTGTCTGTTGTAGCTTCTTTTTCTTCTGCTTTAACTTCTGTTAAATCTAATTTACGACTAGATGTTTCTACATTATACGTTTCTATAATATCACCAACTTTGAAGTCATCATAGTTTACAAAAGTAATACCACATTCAAATCCTGTTTGAACTTCATTAACTTCATCTTTAAAACGACGTAAACTTTTGAAAGAACCTGACCAAATCTGAGCACCTTCTCTAAAGATTCTAACAACATTACTTTTACGTAAGAATCCTTCTGTAATAATAGATCCAGCAACTTTACCTACATTAGTAATTTTGATAATTTCTTTAATTTCAGCTTCACCAATTTTTGTTTCAGATACAGCAGGATCTAACATTCCTTCAATAACACTATGAACATGTTCAACAAGATCATAAATCACATTGTAACGACGGATAGGAATATCAGCGTTGTCTGCTCTAGTTTTAGCAATAGAGTCTACACGAACACGGAAAGCTAAAATAGCAGCAGCATTAGCTGCGGAATCAGCAAGTGTTTGAGCCAACATAATATCATTTTCACTAACAGTTCCAATACCAGAATGAACAACATTTACCTTAACTTCTGTATTTTTAAGTTTTGAAAGAGTGTATAAAATAGCCTCTAAGGAACCATTTACATCGGCTTTAACAATAACTTTATATTCTTTAAGATTAGGATTTTGAAGTCTTTCTATTGCATTTGACATAGAATATTTTTTTTGACGAATAATATCTTCATTTCTTTTTAAGATAGCACGTCTATTTGCTAAAGTACGAGCTTCATCTTCTGATACCATAATATGAAAATCATCTCCAGCTTCTGGAAGACTATCGAATCCCATAACTTCAATAGGCATAGATGGACCAGCAAGATCTTCTTTTCCACCTTTATCATTAAATAATGCTCTAATCTTACCAAAAGTTGTACCAGAAACATAAGAGTCTCCAACTTTAGCAGTACCATTTTTAATAACGACAGTAGCAATAGCACCACGACCAACATCCATTTTAGATTCAATCACAAATCCTGTAGCAGCTCTATTTGGATTTGCAGTTAATTCCATTACTTCAGCCTGTAATAATACAGCATCTAATAATTCTGGAATACCTTGTCCTGTCATTGCTGAAACTGGCATATACATAGTATCTCCACCCCAAGCTTCTGACAATAATCCATATTCAGATAACATTTGTTGAATTTTTTCAGGATTAGCATTTGGTAAATCAATTTTATTAACTGCGACAATGATAGGTACTTTTGCAAGTCTAGCATGACTTAGAGCCTCTAAAGTTTGCGGTTTAGGACCTTCTTCTGCAGAAACAACAAGAATAACAATATCTGTAATTTGTGCACCTCTAGCTCTCATAGCAGTAAAGGCAGCATGTCCAGGAGTATCCAAGAAAGTAATAGTATTACCTTGAGGTACTTTTACAGAGTAAGCTCCAATATGCTGAGTAATTCCACCAGATTCATGAGCAATAACATTAGTTTTTCTAATAGTATCAAGAAGTTTTGTTTTACCATGATCCACATGTCCCATAATAGTAACAATAGGAGGTCTAGGAGATAAATCTTCATCTTTATCTTCTTCTACTTTGATTTGAACTTCTTCATGTTCATCTTTAATAACAACACGACAATTAAATTCATCAGCAAGTAGGGTTGCTGTATCAGCATCTAAATCTTCATTAATTGTAGCTTGTTGTCCTAATTTGAAGAGTGCTGAAATAAGTTCGGCTGCTTTGAGATTCATTTTGTGTGCTAAATCAGAAAGTTTAATAATAGGCCCAATTTCTATAAATTCAGGAATTACAGCCTCTCCTCTTTTCTTTTTACCAGCAACATGAAGTTTGCTCAATGCTATTTCTTCCTGATGACGTTTATTATTTTTATCAAAAACTTTTTTGTTTTTATGAGGAGAATCACGTCTATGACTAGTAGTTTTACCATTACCTTGTTGTGTAGTAGATGATGTAGCTGTAGTTACGCCACCCTGTCCAGAGTTAGGTCTGTTATAACCACCTTGTCCACCACCAGAATTATTATTCCTATTGTAGCCACCTTGTCCAGAGTTAGGTCTGTAACCACCTTGCCCACCTTCAGAATTATTATTCCTATTGTAGCCACCCTGTCCAGAGTTAGGTCTGTAACCACCTTGCCCACCTTCAGAATTATTATTCCTAT
>CAMQSH010000223.1 GCA_947036575.1 uncultured Brevinema sp.
ATAAAAAAATTCAAAAAAAGAGATTATATTTTTGCTTTAGATGATTTTATTATTAATGAAGAACAACTTAAATATTGGAAACCTATTCTTGATGAAGTACATATTGTAAAAGTTGATGTTATGGATACTAATATTGATGATCTACGTAAAAAAACCACTCTTCTAAAACCTTTTAAAGTTGCCTTACTTGCAGAAAAAGTAGAAACAGAAGAAATGTTCCAACTTTGTAGTTCTCTTGGATATCAATATTTTCAAGGATTCTTTTTTACAAAACCTATTATCTTAGAAGGTCAAAATATAGCTCCCTCTATGCAAGGTATTTTTTCTATCATAAAATTATTACAACAAGATGCAAGTATCACAGAAATAGAAACAACGATGAAATTATATCCTACACTTATTATTTCTCTTTTAAAAATTGTTAATTCTGCTAGTATTGCTACAATTCAAGAGATTACCTCTATCAAACAAGCTATTGCTCTTCTAGGGAAAAAAGCATTTACCCAATGGTTGTTATTACTCTTATATTCTCAAAAAAGTCAAAATGATCCTGATAGACAAGTTCAAACTGATCCTCTTTTTCTTTTTGCGACTCAGAGAGGTAAATTGATGGAGTATTTCCTTACCCAAACTAACCCTAAAGCTTCTAAAGCTCTCAAAGATGAAGCTTTTCTTACAGGTTTATTATCACTCTCAGATGCTTTGTTACATATGCCCATGACAGAAGTTCTTGAAGAATTACGCCTATCTCCCCCTATTGCAAAAGCAATTCTTAATCATGAAGGGCCTTTAGGAGAATTTTTAAAGACTACTATAGCGTTTGAAAGAGGTGATGATGCACAATTAGTACCTCAAATTGAAAAATTAAAAATAACTCCTGATATGTTGAATAAAGCTTCTATTCTTACTTTAAAATTTGCACAAGAATTAGCGAATCAAATATAAAACCATTTACTAAGAATAATGCTCCTATTTACTAACAAACTACGATTTCTCAATCTTATTGAATAAGAAATAATAGGTATAAAATCTATACTAGGAGCTTTCTTTGTACAAGCCTACAGCTGAACTTTTCCATCCTCAAGTTATCTCAGAAATGTCTACTATTATTCAAGATCATCATGGTGATGAAGTTTTTTTTATTGCTTGGGTTGATAGAAGTGGTATTGTATCCGAATTCGAAGCTATTGCTTTTGGGAATGAGCAATCTGTTCCCGCTCCTCTAGCAGACGGACTCAAAGGAGATCTTGTTGTACACAATCATCCTTCGGGAGATCTTAGAGCTTCTAATCCTGATATTAATATTGCTTCTTTATTAGCTACTAAAAAGCTTGGTTTTTATATTATTAATAATGAATGCTCAGAAGTTAATGTCGTCTACAAACCCAAACCTCGTATTTTTCTACAAGAAAAACAATTACTTTCTATCTTTCAAAAAGATGGAGCTCTTGAAGAAGTAATTGGCACTTATGAAGAAAGAAAAGCACAAGAGACTCTTGTGCAAAAAATAGTTAAAACCATCAATGATGATCAAATCCTTATGGCTGAGGCTGGTACTGGTACTGGTAAATCATTGGCATATCTTATTCCCACCACTATATGGGCAGTACAATCTGATAAGCGTGTTTTTGTTACCACTCACACCATAAATCTCCAAAATCAAATCGCTCAAAAAGATGCAGAATTAGTGTCTACCATTGTCGAAAGAATCACAGGAATCAAACCAAGATTTGCTGTTTTGGTAGGACGATCTAATTATCTCTGTCCTAAAGCATTACATGAATTTCAAACAGAATCTGATAAGGCTATTTCTCTTTTTGACAATCCTAATAGTATTAAAAATCAATTAGAAGTAATTGAAATTTGGTCAAAAAATACAGAACAAGGTTTACGTTCAGAAATCCCAGAAAAAATCTCTTCAGAGTTATGGGAAGAACTTTCTGCTTCTACACCTAATTGTCCTCGTAAAGAATGTCCTTTTTATACAGATTGTTTTTATTATAAAGCTAGAATGGTCGCAGAAGCCTCTCATATCCTCATAGGGAATCATGCTTTGTTACTAGCAGCTATTGATGATGAGCAAGGCTTCATGCCTACTATTCCTCATTTTTCTGGACTCGTCATAGATGAGGCTCATAGCTTATCTATGATTACGCTTGGTTCTATGGCAGAGTCTTTTTCTTTTGGATCTATTTTGTGGAGACTTTCTCGTCTTTATAGACAAAAAGGAGATAAGTTTTTTGGACAATTAAGTTTATTAAGAGACAGATCAACCTTGGATAGATCTAATGAATTATCAGAATTATTCCACAAAACTTCCTCAGAAGTACTTACTATTACAGCAAGCTTAAAAGAAAGGGAGCAACAATTTAGAAATTTATTACAAGAACATGTAGAATTATCTACAGAAATTACCCAAGATCTTTTTAATCAACCTCATTGGAAAACTGCAAAGAATGTTTTATCAGCCTTATTTGATGAACTTAGATTGTTAGAATCTCATTTGACCAAACTCATAGAAAGAACTCAAGAAATAATCCCCGAAAATCGTGTATTAGAAATTCTTCGTGTGGTTGAACTTCATAACACAGCACTTCATAATATGAGACAAACCTTCGAAAAAATATTTAATAATCTCGATGCCGATACCGTAGCTGTCAAACAAATGGAATTTAATAATAATGCTATTACTTTTTCTGCTGGTCCAGCTTCTGTTGATGATTATTTGGCACGACATATTTTTAGACCTAAAGATTTTACTATTTTTAGTTCTGCTACTTTATCTATTAACAAAACTTTCAATTTCTTTTCTGAAGGAATAGGCTTACAATATGTAGAAGAAAAACGAGTAGATAATGTGATTTTATCTAGCCCTTTCGACTACAAAAATCAAATGGAAATACTTGTTGTTAATGAACAATATCTCAATCCCAGACAAATAGAACAAGATAAATTAGACCTAGTCCGTCAAGCGGTACTCACAGTAGGTGGGGGAACATTATTATTGTTTACCTCTTATAGAGCGATGGATAATGCTTTTAGGGTGCTGGCTGATGAATTTTCTAGTATAGGATTATACCCTCTCAAACAAGGCGATTACTCCCGTGACTATCTCATCAACACCATGAGATCCAAAGATTATTCTGTATTATTTGGCACTTCCAGTTTTTGGGAAGGGGTCGATGTACAAGGGGATCATCTTCGTTTTATCGTCATAGACAAATTACCCTTTGACAATCCTTTTAATCCTCTTACCAGAGCGATTTGTCGTTTGATAGAAGCTCAGGGCAAAAATTCTTTTTCTGAGTATTCTATCCCTAGAGCTGTTATCAAGTACAAGCAAGGAATAGGACGACTTATTCGTTCTCAAAAAGATAGAGGCGTTTTGTTAGTTCTTGATAGTAGGATCTTTTCAAAAGCTTATGGCAAAAATTTTATTCAAGCTGGAAAACCATCTGAGTCTCTTTATTTGCCCCCTGCAGAAATTCTATCTAAAATAGAAACATTTTTTAAAGTGCGAAGACCACGTTCTTAGACTTGCAAAAT
>CAMQSH010000224.1 GCA_947036575.1 uncultured Brevinema sp.
ATAGACTGATTTTTTGTCCCATGACACCCTCTAAATATTTACTAGATTCTTATTCCAATTTCATGATTAAAATTCCATCTAATTATACAATAAAAATAAAAAGAAAGCTATTTTACCTTGATAACTTTTTATCTCTATGTTATAATAATTACAGCTTATAATTCCAATAGATTAGAAATAGTCTATTTTCTATCTCATACTTTGAAATAAAAGTAGAGGATTGTTGTATACAATTCTTTTTTTGTTTTAAAGTATGTTGATATCAAGACCATGTGTTTTTCGTATCATGGCTTTTGTACTAGATATTTGTTTTAATACTTGACGAAGAGTATATTTATTATAATGGCTCATAGCTGTTTGTATAATTTCTTCGTCAAGTATTAAGTAGAAATATTTAGGACTAAGTCTGTTGGAGTTATAAGCAATACAAACACTATGAGCTTTTTTAGAAAACAACAAGAGAATGAAGTGATCGACATCGTTCTCTTACTCAGTGTAAAAATCCTCATAGTAGTGCTTTAATAGCAGATTGTGAGATTTTTTATTTTAAAGTAGATAGGCAGATATATGAAATGTAAATGGGGTGAAATTGGGGATCTGTCTATCTATATTTTTTTTATTAAATCTATTCTATTAAATCTATAAGAAAAATATTGTAATTTACATTTATAGAAGGATAGTATCAATTACTGACAGGAAAAAGATTAATGATCATATTTTATTATATGATAAACTTTTCCTAAACTCAAATAAATTTCCCAAAGTTTTATAAAAAATAAGCATCTTAAATAATTACTTGATAACTAATCTGATTTCATAATATAAAATGGTTTTTTTGAGAAAAAATACGATTCTTTTTTAAAAGCAACACCCGTTTCTCTAGAATAATAGTATAGATATCTCGAAATTAATGGACTCACTCCTTTAAAATTTATTTGTACTACTACTATTTCACAATTTTCTCTTATTTTAGTAGCAGTTGCTAGACAAACTTGTTTATTATCAGTACGAACAAAAAAATAATTTAATTCCTCTTGCTCAAAATCTGTTACAAACGAAGCCAATTGAATTTCAGGAAAAGCAATAAATTTATTATCCTTCAATTGATTTTGTCCATAAGGAGTATAGATATTATTATCTTGAACAAAATATCTATTAGTTACATTATCTTGAATAAAAATAAGTTCTGTTGTTTCTTGCTGAGAATTTGTAGTTGAATAAATAATAATTTCTTTACCATGTAATACTGTCACTCTTTTAAAACCATTTTTTTGATGTGTTATGATTTCTTGAGCACCTTTAGGTACTGTTTTGAAAAAAGAATAGGTCATATTATAGGTAATATCTTTCCCATAAATCAGCCCACTCATCAATATGTAAATTAATAATACCATATTATTTTTCATAATTATATCCTTCTTTATTAATTAGTATATATATATATACTAATTAATAAAGAAAATATCAATTACTTACAGAAAAATCAATATCTTGTGCGTATTATTGTCATAAAGAATAAAATAAAATATAAGTAATTTTCCCTTGATTTATATTGATAATGAATCATACTATATATATAAATTATATAGGAGATATTACTATGAAAAAAATACTTTTTATTACTTTATTTGCTGGTATTGTAGCGTGTAGTACAAATACTAGTAAAACCACTCTAGAGTGGAATTTGGGAGCTAATTTACCTATTCCTAATGGATTTACAGAATCCATTGGTGTATCGGGAGCTTTTGCTGGATTTATAGGAGATAAGTTAGTCGTCGCCGGCGGTGCTAATTTTCCTTACGCAGCTGTTATCGAAGGTGGCGCAAAAGAATTCTATCAAGATATTTTTGTATTTGACAGTAAAGAAGACGGCTCGCTCATATCCGTAGGTACAGGTATGATGCCTAAAAAATTAGCAACTGGTACTACAATACAACAAGATGCTAACACTTTATTATTTGTCGGTGGTGAAAACAAAGACGGTGATTCTGCTGTGATTTACAAAATCACTCTAAATAATAATACTCCTGTTGTCGAGCAATTAGGCACATTACCATTTACTTTTGTTGCAGGAGCTACTGTATTACATAATAACAAACTTTATTTCATTGCTGGTAGACAGGATAAAAAAAGCTCTAACAAATCTTGGGTTTATGATTTAGCAACAAAACAAACAAAAACTCTTGCAGATTTACCTGGAGAAGCACGTCTTCAAATGCCATATGCTCTTGTAAATAATCAAATTTTTATCTTTAATGGATTGGGTAAAATAACACTTACAGATGCTTATGTCTATAATATAGATGATAATTCATGGAAAAAATTGGCAGACACTAAATTAAATAACAAAGATTATACTATCGCTGGAGGAGCTGCTGTTCCTCTTAATGACGAGGAAATTCTTATCCTTGGTGGTGTTAATAAAGAAGTGTTTGATGATGCTGTTACTCAATTAGGAAGTCTTACTGGAGATGCTTTAGAAGCTTTCAGACAAGATTACTTCAACAGAACCCCTGAACAATACGACTTTAGCAAAAAAGAAGTCGTTTATAATATTACTAAAAATACTTGGTCTACTATTGGAACCATTCCTTTTTATGGTGGAGCAGGTCCTTTCCCTCTATTAAAAAAAGATAACATGCTTTATCGTGTTTCTGGAGAAATCAAAGCAGGTGTACGTACTCCTGATATTCAAGTAGCAACTATAAAATAGTTTTCCAAAAATTATCTCAAATAAAAAATCCCCCTCTGAGTATATCTTAGAGGGGGATTTATTTAGTTTACTATTGCAATTTTAATACGATATACTCTATAATAAATATTATACATTAAAACTGATCTATAATTATTAAAAATTTGGAGTTTGATATAATAATTCTATATGAATTTCCGTCATTAACAACTTATATATTCTATCCATTTCATCTTAATTTTCATCATATATACCATAATAAATATGTTTTATTTTAATTTGATTTATAAGATATAAGTCAACTTGTTCATTTAAAGCGTGTCCAAATATAAACAAACATCTATCAAGATATTTTTGTGACAGTAAAGAAGACGGCTCGCTTATATCCGTAGGTACAGGTATGATACCTAAAAAATTAGCAACTGGTACTACAATACAACAAGATGCTAACACTTTATTATTTGTCGGTGGTGAAAACAAAGACGGTGATTCTGCTGTGATTTACAAAATCACTCTAAATAATAATACTCCTATTGTCAAGCAATTAGGCACATTACCCTTTGTGAATTTATTTAGACTATTCTATTGACTTTTTATTCTATTTTATTTATAATATTAATATAAAATCATATTTATAATATTAATATAAAATCATAATTGAATTAATTGGATATAAACCCAAGGGGGATTTCATGAAGAAATCTATTTTTAATTTAATACCATTAAGTGTACTTTTTTTACTAGGTGCGTGTTCTATGGCTAGATCTACAATAGGAAACTTAGAAAAAGTTCCTGCAACAAGTATTTTGAATACTCAATTAGCAAGAACGTTTACAGGTGCTGCTAATGA
>CAMQSH010000225.1 GCA_947036575.1 uncultured Brevinema sp.
GAATTTTACGAAATCACCATCTTTAGCAAATACTAATCCCTCAGCGTTTATTTTATCAGTAAATATTTTGATTGCTTCAGGTGTTGATTTTTTGAACGCTAGTGGATAAAAATATTCTATGCCATCATCTGTAAATAAACATCCAAATTCATCACCTCTAAGCTCCATAGTAACAATGCCATTGTGTAAAGAAGCATATTCTGCTTTTGTATCACTCAAGAGATTTACTAAGGTGTAGCTATATCTACCTTGAGAAAATGATCCATTTTCATCCATAATAAAATCTACGATGTTTCCCTTTGCCTCTGTGCTTAACCCTGCTGCGTTTACTTTAGTAACAAAGGTTTTCTTCTGATCGTCTGTAATATTAGGAATAAATGCAATTACCTCAAATCTATCTCCTGATATACGCCCAAACTCGTTTCCTCTAAGTTCTACTTGAGAAATCTCTATGGAACGCCCTGTACTTATTACTAGAGCAGTGGTATCATTAATAACACTTACGATAATGTATGTATCCCAGGTGCCTTCTGGAGTAATTGTGAAGTCAATAAAGACTCCTTTATCATCAACAATTTTTAACTCTGTGTCATTCACCTTTTTTGCAAAAGCTGATTTTTGAGCTGCAGTAGCGTCATTAACCACTGCTAAAGCAGTGTCTGATTTACTCCAAGAAATATTATCTTTAGTATAATCCTTGTCATAATCTTTTCGAGATTGTTGATCTAAAGTGTTTCCTCTAAAAGCTATCCCTACATATAATATATTATCTCCAATACCATTTGTAAAAATAGCATCTGTCTCATTTCTAAGATGAGCTAGTTTAAATTCTTTTGAAGTATTATTTATTTTTAAAGTTATTGTGCCTTCTGTTGGTATCTGTGGAAATGCCACTAATTTTGAATCAACAAGCGTAAATAATCCAGCTTTATTAACTTTATCAATAAATGCTTTTGCTTCTATTGGATCGAGAGGTTTATCTTCTCCGCCACCTACTGGAATAGATCCTGAGTCACCTTGACCAAATTCAGATTCAAAAGAAACTTCGGATTGCATATCCCAATATTCAGTAGAACTTTTTTTATAAATTGTTAAGGTTTTTGTGCCCCCAGTTACTTTAATAACCAAACCAAAGTATTGGATAATAGTCATTACAGAGGATTTTGAAGTGACATTAACAGAATAAACTGCTTTTCCCTCGCCTCTATCTTCTACCATGGTATATACAATAATATCCCCACTATAAAAATGTCCGTCTGCTTTTAGTTCAAGCTCTTGACCGTCTATCTCGTAATGACCTTGTGCCATCTCACCAAAAGGTAGTGAGGTTGGTTTGTTTTCATCATCAGAAGTAATAGAACATGCTCCCAAAATAAGTACCAATAGTACTAGTAGTGATTTCTTCATAAAGAATCTCCCTTAAAAATTTTTATAATTATATTGTAGTTTAATATTGATTAACAATCAATATTTACACCTAAATTAATTATAGATTTATATTTTTCTTTTATTAGAGTCTTACTTTTCTTTTAAGTCACAAGTCATCGTCAATATCTCTTTTATTATTAAAATAATATTATGATTAATAAATTGCAAATCTATTGAAAATAAATCAATAACAATGTATAATCAATAAAAGTAATTTAATACTTTATCAATTTGGTGTTTTACAGAAATACCTGATTTAACTAATGTTTCCTAAAATGGTTATTTAAATCAGATATTATTTGTTATTTTGAATACTAAATTGAAATACAACAATTTAGGAGTATTTGATATGTTCGATATCAAAACAATTTCCCGTAAAGTCGGGGAACATGAAATATCTCTTGAAACAGGAAAAATCGCCCGTCAAGCCGGTGGTGGAGTAATAGTACGCTATGCAGGTAATGCTATGTTAGTTACTGTTTGTTCTTCTCCTGATCCAACAGATGGTGATTTTTTCCCACTAACGGTTCATTTTCAAGAAAAATTTTATTCTGTAGGTCGTATTCCTGGTGGATTCTTCCGTCGTGAAGCAAAACCTTCTGACAATTCTACCCTTATGGCTAGACAAATTGACAGACCTATTCGTCCTTTATTTCCAGAAGGCTTTAGAAACGAAGTTCAAATTATCGTAACTCTTATTGATTCAGATCTTACTTACACTACTGAAGGTATGGGAATTTTAGGTGCAGCAGCTGCTCTTGCTATTTCACCTATCCCTTTACAAGAATTAACCAGTGGTGTAAAAATTGTTTGGCATCCAGACTGGGGATTCAAAGTTAATCCTACTCTTGAAGATATCAAAGCATCAAAACTAGATATGCTCGTTGGTGGTACTAGAGCAGGGATTTGTATGGTTGAAGGTGGTGGAGATGAGGTTTCTGAAGAAATTATCCTCGAAGCATTAAACATTGCTCAAAAAGCTATCCTTGAAGAAATCGAAATGATAGAAGAATTTGCAAAACTTGTAAATCCAACCAAATTAGAACTTACAGTTCCTGAATCCAAATTTACTGATGATCAAAAAAAATCTTTTAAAGATTTTGCTTATGATAGAATAAAAGCTATTTCTAACGAAAATGATAAACATCGTCGTTCAACAAATCTTAAAGCAGTATTTACAGATACATTTGCTGAATTTGAAATTGATAAAGATCATGAAGGCTATAAAGAATTAAAACATATGATAGAAGATTGGGAAGTCGAAATTATTCGTCACCAAATCCTTATCGAAAAAGTACGTACTGATGGACGTCAGCTTACAGAAATTCGTCCTATTAATATCGAATTGGATCTGTTCCAAGGATTACATGGATCAGCTTTATTTACTCGTGGTCAAACGCAGAGTTTAGGAGTGGTAACTTTAGGAATGCCTAAAGATGAACTAATGATTGACTCCGTAGAAACAAAAATTGTTTATACTAAACGTTTTTATCTCCATTACAACTTCCCCCCATTCTCTGTTGGTGAAGTAAAACGTCTTGGTGGATTATCACGTCGTGAAATCGGTCATGGATATCTCGCGGAAAGAGCTCTTGTAGCTGTTATCCCTGAGTATGAAGCTTTTCCTTATACTATTCGTTTTGTATCAGAAATTACAGAATCTAACGGTTCCTCATCAATGGCTTCTGTCTGTTCTGGATCTTTATCCATGATGGCAGCGGGTGTTCCTCTTAAAGCTCCAGTTGCTGGTATTGCGATGGGTCTTGTTTGGGATAAAAAAACTAATGATTACACTGTTCTTTCCGATATTCAAGGTCTAGAGGATCACCATGGTGATATGGATTTCAAGGTTGCAGGTTCCGTACACGGGATCACAGCAATTCAAATGGATCTTAAAACAGCTGGTCTCCCAGAAGAAATTATGAAAAAAGCACTTTCTCAAGCCAAAGAAGGAAGAATGCATATATTAAACATTATGGAAAAAACCATTATAGAAGGAAGGTCTACTGTGTCAGATTCAGCACCAAAAGTACAAAAAATGTCTATCGAGACAGATCAAATAGGAAACGTTATCGGTTCCGGTGGTCGTGTGATCAAAAAAATGATG
>CAMQSH010000226.1 GCA_947036575.1 uncultured Brevinema sp.
TTCAAAGTTTTGATGTTAGTATACAATATACTTCGTTTGCTAATGATGCTTATGGTAGAATTAAGGCATTATTACCTATTAATAAAAATCTGGCTAATAGTAGAGAAAGATTATTCACAGCTCTTCAAAATGCTCCAAATATTTCTAAAGATGCACGTATTACTATTACAGAAGAAGGGGCACAATCTATCCCTATTTATTATTTTTCGGTACAATTGAGAGATGGTTATACAAACCAAATTGCTTTATTACAACAAGAAGCAAGAATTATAGATAAAAAAGTTAAGCGTCATAAAGATGTATACACAACAGAAACAAGTGGATTGTTACAAAAAGAAATATTTGTTAATGTGAATCCTAATAAACTAGCTCAATATTATATTTCTTTACAAGAAATTATTAAATCGTTATTTCGGCGTAATATTAATAATTCAGAAGGAATGCTTGATATCAATAATAGTGAGAAAATATTCATTACGGATGCAGGATTTAACTATCCTTTGGATATTACTAATACTATTCTTCGCTCTAATTTTGAAAAGCAGACAGTATCTATAAATGACATTGCAAATACTGTAGAGGGTTTTGAATCAGCTAATAATGATGTTTTTGTTCATGATTCACGAGCTATTTTCTTTGGGGTGCGTTTGAAGAAAAATGTTGATCTAAATAAATTTACTAAAGAATTAGATGTTATTATCAATCAAATTAAAGAAAATTTACCCAAAGAATTAGAATTGTCTGTTGTTGAAAAACGAGCTGATTCTGTTAATACTATTTTAGAATTAACACAATCTAGTGCCTTAATGGGAGTTTTTATAGTATTTTTGGTGTTACTATTATTTTTAGATTGGAGAACGGCTTTTTGGACAACTTCAAGTATTCCTATTACTATCTCTGTACTTATTATTACCTTATTTTATACGAATATTTCTATGAATATTATTACTCTATGTGGTATTATTACTGTATTGGGAATGTTGGTTGATCATGGTATTGTGATTTCTGAGAATATCTACAGATATAGAGAATTAGGTTATACTCCTAAAGAGGCTGTAAAAATAGGAGTTGGTGAAGTTTTTTCTCCTATATTAGTGACAGTACTTACTACTATTGCAGCTTTTTTACCGTTGTTACTAATTCAAGATACCATAGGAAGTATTATCAAACCGTTACCTATTGTTATTTGTTTGGCTTTAATTTTTAGTTTTTTTGAAGCTATATTTATACTTCCTGTTCATTTATCTCATATTCCTATATCAAGTATAAAAAGTAAAGAGAATAAATGGTTTGAAAAAATCAAAATAGGATATGGTAAATTATTAAAAAAAGCTCTTGAAATGCGTTATCTAATTATTTTAATGTTTGTAGGAGTTTTATTTGCTACAATTTTGTTAATAGGACATATGTTTAAAGGCTTTGTTTTTATGGAGCCTGTAGGGGTAGGCAGTATATACGTAAATTTAGAAGCGCAAACAGGTATAAATAGAGATGAGATGAAAAAGTTAATTAGTGAATTAACAGAAGTTGTCAAGGAAACTGTACCAGAACACGAAAGAACTATTATCAAAGAAGAAGTTGGAAAATATCATATTTTATCATTTTCAAGTAAGGGTTTTTCTCCAAATAGAGGACAGATAGCAATTTATTTATCGGATCTTAAAGAGAGAGATAGAGAATATAATGTAATTCTTGATTCTATTCAAAAGGCCGTTGAATCGTCCCCTTATGCAACTAATTTCACCCATATTTCTTATGACTCTTTTGGCTTAATTCCTAAAACAAGCTCAGCATTGAATATGAGGTTTTTACAAGGGATAGGAACTTCATCCACTAATTATATAAAAGCAATGCAAGAAGTTTTTGAGTATGTGCAAACACTAGAAGGTGTTGTTAATCCTGAACATTCTTCATTAATTGGTAAAAATAGAATTTTATTAGCATTTGATTACGAAAAAATGGCTCAATTAGGTGTGGATGCCCAAATGGTTTCTGAAACATTAAAAATTGCTATTTCTGGTATGGTACCAACAACATGGAGAGATTCTACAGAAAATATTCCCTATATTATTCGTTTGGATCCTCAATATAAAACCTCAGCAGAGGATATTCAAGATTTATTAATACCTAATATTTTTAATAAGTTAATTCCTTTGAGAACATTCACCAGTATTTCTGAAACTATTGGAAAAGAAGATGTGTTGCGAAGTTCTGGACAAAGAATGGTGGAAATATCTATAGATATTGACCCTAAAATTACAACACCTACAATAATCAGTAAAAAAATTAATGATTATTACAATACAATAAAAAAGAAATACCAAGATGTAGAGATACAAACTGCAGGAGAAAGTGTTACGATTTCTAATGCTTTTGAAGATTTCAAATTTGCATTTATAATAGCAGGAATTTTGATTTATGTTATTTTATTACTATTATTTAAAGAACCGATGCAACCTTTTATTGTACTTATTGCTATTCCTTTTGGGATTATAGGATCTGTATGGGCATTTTATTTTCACAATCAAGTATTGAGTTTTATGTCTTTGGTGGGTATTGTTGGATTAAGTGGAATTGTAGTAAATGATGCAGTTGTGATGGTTGATTTTATTAATAAAGTAATTAATAAAGCTGATGATACAAGTAATGTGATAACTCTAATCATAAAAGGTGCTGAGAATAGACTAAAGGCTGTATTATTGACAACAATAACTACTGTAGTGGGATTGTTTCCTTCTATCTATGGATTAAAGGGTGTGGCTGATTTGATAGTACCTATTACAACAGCAATTGCTTATGGTTTGTTATTTGCGACATTACTGACCTTGTTTTTTATCCCAGCTTTATATATGATTAGTTATGATCTGAAAACCTTAATGAATAAGATCTTTCCTAAAAAGCCAGCAACTGATAGCTAATAATTATTACTTGATTAACAATGAAAAAATCTCCTATCATATTATTGATAGGAGATTTTATTTTTTATATGGTTATTGTTAGTAAAATCTATTAGTTAGATACTTTAGTAACTGTCATTTCAATAATAGATGAATCTTGTGAATTTTGTCTTGTAGGAGGTCTAAGAAATTCAGATCCTACATATGACCCAAAAAGTGTTGTAGGATCAATATCAGCTTGATTCTCTCGGAATTTCCCTGTGGTTGATATTGCTTCTATCATAAGAGAATTTCCGTCCTTACCAGCACTCATAAAAGCTGTATATCTTACAGTGTTTTTATAGGTAGCTTTATAAACGAGCCATGCATCATCTAGAACTTCTATATATTCAAACTCTACTTTTTCTTCTGAGTTATTTACAGGCATAGAAAAATTTAAAGCGTCAATAGTAGTCGCTCCTACAGATGTTATTCCAGAAAAATCCCCACCAGAATTTTGTAAAATTGTTGTTGTTCCACCGTATGCTATATAAGATTTTTTTATTGATTCAAATAAGACATCTCTTACTAAATCATCCATATTTATGTCTGGCTCATTAGAACATGCTGACATGGCAAGCATTAATCCCAA
>CAMQSH010000227.1 GCA_947036575.1 uncultured Brevinema sp.
TGGATTTACTTCTTGGTCTAACATTGACAAAACAGTAGCTTTAATTAAAGAATTTTCTCCTAAATATGTTGTCCTCAAAGAAAAACATGATAGTTTACCTCTTTTATTTCCTAATGTAGAATTTATATATGGAGAAGAAGGGCTAAAATATATCTGTCAGATTTCTGAAGCTCCCACCATCGTATCTGCATTATTAGGAATGAATGGATTTATCCCTGCTTTAGAAACACTAAATCATGGTAAAAAATTAATTATCGCCAATAAAGAAGCTTTGGTTTCTGGTGGTAAATTTTTACAAGAAGCTGCTAAAAAACATGGGGGATCTATTATCCCTCTTGATAGTGAGCATCTTGCTTTATTTGACCTCATAAGAGGCAAGCAAAAAAAAGAGATCAAAGAACTTGTCCTTACTGCATCTGGTGGGCCTTTTTTACACAGAGATATTGATGCGAGTATCACCAAAAAAGAAGTACTAAAGCATCCTACTTGGAATATGGGTGCTAGTATTACTGTAGGTAGTGCTCTTATGATTAATAAAGGACTTGAAGTAATCGAAGCAATGAGATTATTTGATCTTCCTGAAAATCAAATAAAAGTATTAGTACACCCCCAATCTCTTGTTCATGGAGCAATCAATACAACAGGTGGACATTGGCATTTGCTGGCTTCTCCAGCAGATATGCGTTATCCAGCCTTGCATGCTCTCTTTTATCCTGAAACTCCTTTTGAAGCTCCTTTTGGAGAATATAATCCTACTTTAAAATCATTAGAATTTTTTGAACCCGATTATAACAAGTTTCCTCTCCTTGCATTATCAAGACAAGTAGCTCGAGAAGATGGATTGTTACCAACAGTACTTTGTGCTGTTATGGAAGTAGTGATAGAACAATTTCTCAATGATAATATTGCCTTTCATAAAATCCCTGATATTTTTCAAGAAATTATCCAAGAGTATCCAAACAACACCAATCCAGAAACAGAAGAGATCTTAATTGCTGATAAAAAAGCAAAAATTCTTACCCTAGAAAGAATCACTTATAAAGGAAATGACCTAAGATAAATTATCTTAGGTCATTATTATTTTTAGTATAATGTTGTTGATATAAAAAATAAAGATTGTATAATAAAGCCGATATTGTCATAGGTCCTACCCCTTTGGGGACAGGAGTAATGGCAAATGTTTGATCTTTTACATTCTCAAAATCCACATCACCAACCAGCTTAGTTCCTTGCTCTGTTTGAATTCTATTCATTCCAACATCAATAACAACAGCACCCTTTCTCACCATATCTTTGGTAATTAAATTTACCTTTCCTACTGCTATAATAATTAAATCTGCTGTCAAACATAATTCTTTTAGATTTTTAGTTTTTTTATGAGCTATGGTAATCGTAGCTTCTTTTTGTAATAACAGCATTGCCGTTGGTTTTCCAACAATATTACTCGCACCTACAATAACTACATTTTTAGACTCTATACTCCATTGCTCTCTGATAGAATCTAAAAGCATCATTATTCCTACAGAAGTCGCAGGAGCAAAATCTGAAACTCCAGCATATAAATTACCAATATTGAAAGGGTGAAAACAATCTACATCTTTTTTAGGATTAATAGACTCTAGCACTTTATGACTATTGAGATGGTCTGGAAGAGGTAATTGAACTAAAATTCCATGTACTGTAGAATCATTATTCAACAATTCTATTTTTTTTAATAATTCTTGTTCTGTTATATCTTTTGATAAGAATACAGGAATAGGATTAATTCCTACATTTTGACATGCTTTGATTTTGGCTTGAACATAAATATGAGACGCTTTGTCATCACCAACTAGAATTGTCGCTAAAGAAAGTGAAGGACATTTTACTAAGATTTTTTTAAGATCTTCATTTTTTTTTTGAGATAAAGTATATCCATTTAATAATATAGGGTTATTCAATAAAAACTCCTGAAATAAATTGATTAATATAATAATGTTATAAGATGATTTTCCGATATTTGATATAACTGAAAATCACAAGAGGATACAAAAATGGCAACACCTATTTCTAATGATTCAAAGAGTATCATAGATAAGAATAAAGAAACTAGTCAAGAAGTAATAACTACAAAAACAAAAGATTTTGAGATAAAAGCTCCTGACACCTTAATTATTAAAGGAAAATTCAAATTCAAAAATGCTAGTATTTATGGTATTTTTGCTGTTTTATTATCTAAAGGTAATAATTGTAACAGCAATAGTGTGGTAGAACAAGATTATTGTATTTCTACACATATTATTACTTCTTATTTTAGTGATTTATATTATATTGATGTTGATGAATCTTGGGTTGTTTTGGAAGAAACATTTAATACCTTAGAAATCAAAGGAGAATATGCTGTTTCTATCACTCAAAATTTTAAAAAAGGACTTTATGATGCTTTTTCTAGTGATACTGATAGAGTTTCTTCCTTTTTGAAAGATTATTCTGAAAAGAAAATAGGTAATATCCATAAAGAATTAGAAAATATTTTTGCACAATCTTATAAAGATAGAGCGATTCATTTAGAACTTTATTTTGAAGAATTATCACGTGCTGATATTACCTCTATCAAAGACAATCGCATTATAGATGAAGCTCCAGAAACAAATAAAGATATTTTAGAAACACCATCTATTACTATTCAGCATCAGGACTTTTCTGTACCTGCCCACCCTATCCTAGCTCCTACAGGAGAAGGAATTCCAGCAAATCAACTCTCTAAAGGCACTAGAATTCTTATGAAAGTAGATGCTAATACTGATTATGGCAAACAATGGGTAGAAACTTTCAATCTATCAAATACAACAAACCATACTATTGACTATCTTGTAGGAACAATAGATCAAATTGGACCTTCTATAAAAAACAGTCTTGATATTCTTGTCAAATATAGACCTGACCAGTATACCAAATTTAATATAGAGTCAGGGATTAAACTAAAATTCTATAATCCAAACTTCCCAGAAGGGGTAATTGACCCTCTAGTTGATTTCAATGATAGATACCAAACTAGTAAAGCCAAAAACTATTCTCAGCTTTTTAGTGATCCTGGCTTAAAATTGCTAATTAATGTTGGCATTGCTTTAACCATTCTATCTTTTATAGCCCTATATTTTATTTAATGACTATTAAAACACTAATACCAAGGAATAAATCCAAATTAAAATAATTCCTATATAAATAATATAAGTAAATGTTTTTGATTCTTTAATTAAAGCAATAATACAAATCAACAGACTAACAATAAAGATTAAAAATATAGTATAAAGACTATTAAATGGGATTTGTGTCCATAGATTTTTTGTAGAAAAAACAGATGCCAATACTAATACTAATAAGTTAAAAATATTACTACCTGCAATATTTTCTACAGCCATACTAGTAAATCCACGTCTTACCATTTGATATGTTGTTGCTAATTCTGGAATAGAAGTTGCCACAGCCAAGATCAAAGAGCCTATAAAATGTTCTCCTAAGGCTTT
>CAMQSH010000228.1 GCA_947036575.1 uncultured Brevinema sp.
GAACTAGATAGAGAGAACGAGAGAGAACGAGAGAGAACGAGAGAGAACTAGATAAACTTGCTTCAAAATGGCGCCGTGCTAGTGGCAGCCTATCGTAGCAGCTCCCGGTACTTCGTAGTTTTTATTGTGTTTTTATTGTGTTTTTAGCTTGCTTTTTTATTTTATTATTTATACTTGCGCTGTGGATAAACACAATCCACACTTCAAGATGCTTCTCCAACAGTTTGGATATCTCCTAGTTACCTTTTTCGTGCTTTGGTCTCACCTGGTGACTGGAAGCCATGCCTGCTCTACAGCCGGCATTGTTTACAGTCGCGACCAGCTGATCGCCCTGAGGTCGCAAACCCCTATCGCCGGGGAGAGCCCAACAGTACCGAGGGAGCTAAGGAGGAGACGGCGAGGCTGTAGAGCGGGTGTTAAACGGAGAAGGAAGATTAGGAAGTTTAAGCCCTGCATCCCGGCAGTTATTACTGGAAACGTAAGGTCCCTGGCAAATAAGATGGACGAACTGGAAGCGCTCGCCAGGACGCACCGGGAGTACAGAGAGTCCAGTGTCATGTGTTTCACGGAAACGTGGCTACACGAGCAGATACCGGACTCCAACGCCACCATCCCCGGCTTCCACACGGTCCGAGCCGACAGAGACACCGCCGCGAGCGGCAAGAAGAAGGGAGGAGGACTAGCCGTGCTCGTTAACAACAGGTGGTGCCACCCCGGGCACATCTCCGTGAAAGAGCGGTTCTGCAGCCCGGACATCGAGCTCATCGCCATCGGACTGCGTCCATATTATCTACCACGGGAATTTACTAGTGTCATCGCCATTACTGTTTACATCCCACCATCTGGAAACGCCGACGCCGCGTGTGACGTCATCCACGCTACGACTGCAGCACTACAGACGAAATACCCCGGAGCCTTCGTCATCATCACAGGTGACTTTAATCATGTCTCTCTCTCATCCACACTCCCAACGTTTCACCAGTTTGTCAAATGTACAACAAGGGACAATAAAACTATAGATCTGCTGTATGCAAATGTTAAAGATGCATACAGCTCCACTGCCCTCCCTCCCCTGGGCAGGTCAGACCACAACCTCGTCCTGCTCTCCCCATCATACAAGCCTGTGATTCAGCAGCTACCAGTGACAGTGAGAACTGTGAGGAAATGGTCTCCCGAGGCCATGGAATCACTGCAGGGTGCCCTGGAAGCCACTGACTGGGAGGCACTCTACAAACCACATGGTGAGGACATTGATGGCATTACTGATTGCGTCTCTGAGTACATTGGGTTCTGCATGGACAACACCATCCCCACTAAAGAGGTCCGCTGTTACCCAAACAACAAACCCTGGGTGACCAGCGACCTGAAGGCCCTACTCAACGAGAAAAAGAGGGCCTTCAGGTCAGGGGACCGCGCAGAACTCAAGCGTGTTCAGAGAGAACTTAAACACAGCATCAGGGAGAGTAAGGAAAAATACAGGAGAAAACTGGAATTCAAACTGGAAAACAATAACACCAGAGATGTTTGGAGAGGGATGAGAGAGATCACCGGCTTCCAGAGGAGAGGTGGAGGAACAGCTGAGGGAAACGTACAACGTGCGAATGAGTTCAACCTGTTTTTCAACAGGTTTGACTCCAGCTCCCCCAGCAGCCCCCCTGCTGCTGCTCCTCTGAGCAACCAATTCGGGACACAACCCCCCCACAACCCCACAGCCCCACAGCCCCACACCATCCCCCGCAGCGAACACCAGCTTTCACCACCTCCTTCTCCCCCACCCCCCACCTCCCTGCTGGCCCCCTCCACGGACCTTCTCACACCCCCCTCCCCCAGAACTCGTGAACTTCCCCCACTGCTGCCTAGCAGCAGTCACCACTCTGCACTACCCCCCACCCCCCAGACTGGACTTAACTTCACAGCCAGCCAGGTGAGGAGAGAGCTGGAGAGGCTCAATCAGAGGAAAGCTGCTGGACCGGACCGCATCAGCCCTCGCGTGCTGAAGGCCTGTGCTGGCCAGCTCTGTGGAGTTCTCCAGCACCTCTTCAACCTGAGCCTCCACCTTCAGAGAGTGCCAGTGCTTTGGAAAACATCCTGCCTTGTTCCAGTGCCCAAAAAAGGACGTCCTGTGGCACTGAATGACTACAGGCCGATTGCACTGACCTCTCACATCATGAAGGTCATGGAGAGGTTGGTTCTTGCACACCTCAGACCCCTAGTGGGCCCATCACAGGACCCCCTACAATTTGCATATCAGCCCCATGTTGGGGTTGATGATGCAATCATTTATCTGCTGCAGGAAGCCTACTCCTCCCTGGATAGACCCAACACCGCTGTCCGCATCATGTTCTTTGACTTTTCCAGCGCCTTTAACACCATCCAGCCCAAGCTGCTGAAGGCCAAACTGGAGAACATGCGGGTGGATTCTCCCCTTGTCACATGGGTCGATGACTATCTGACGGGCAGACCGCAGTTTGTGAGATTACAGAACTGTGTGTCTGACCGTTTGATCGGCAACATCGGCGCCCCCCAGGGAACTGTGCTGTCTCCCTTCCTCTTCACCACCTACACTGCAGATTTTAAGTACCGCACTGAATCGTGTCATCTGCAGAAATTCTCTGATGACACGGCCATTGTGGGGCGCGTAGAGGGTGGGGGGGAGGAGGAGTACAGGAACCTGGTCGGCAATTTTGTCAAATGGTGTGGGGAGAATCACCTGCAGCTGAACGTGACAAAGACAAAGGAGATGGTGGTGGACTTCAGGAGGAACAAGCCTCCACCCTCTCCGGTCTGCATTGGCGGGTCAGACGTCGACATTGTGGACTCTTACAAATACCTGGGTGTGGTGCTGGACAATAAACTGGAGTGGACCACAAACACGGAGGCAGTCTACAAGAAGGGCCTGAGCCGGCTCTACTTCCTGAGGAGGCTCAGGTCCTTTAATGTCTGCAACCGGATGCTCCAGATGTTCTACGAGTCTGTAGTTGCGAGCACTATCTTCTTCGCTGTGGTGTCCTGGGGTGCGGGCATCAAAGCGAAGGACGCAAACAGACTCAATAAACTCATCAAGAAGGCAGGGTCTGTTGTTGGCTCTAAGCTTGTCACCCTGGAGGAGGTGGCGGAGGACAGGATGCTGGCAAAACTGCTGGTGATCATGGACAATGTCTCTCACCCCCTCCACGAAACTCTGGACAAGCTTAAGAGCAGCTTCAGCAGCAGACTCATTCATCCCCGCTGCCTTAAAGAACGGCACAGGAAATCATTCCTACCTGGTGCCGTCAGACTGTATAATGCATCACAGAAACGCCCAACAGCTACGCCCATGCAACTCACATACACAACATAAGTGACTTACTATTTAAATATAACCACCGCAATGTACCTCAAAAAATGCACCTTATTTACTTATCTTGCACCTTATAAATCCACCAAGTTTTCCATCTTGCTCTGTATTTAAATGTAGCACCTTATTGTATATTGTATTTTGT
>CAMQSH010000229.1 GCA_947036575.1 uncultured Brevinema sp.
CTATCTGTTCCAACAATATCTATTAATTTATGTCCTAATAAAGTATTTAGTGATCTAGAACTGTTAACACCTCTAATTTTATCTATATCCTCTTTTGCTACAGGTTGCTTATAGGCAATAATTGCCAAAATCTCCATAGATGTTTGTGAAAGTTTATTTTCTTCTTTAGAACCAAAAATTTCTCGTAATTCATCTTTATATAAAGGATTTGTCATTAGTTGATATCCATTAGCAACTGAAATAATAGTAAATCCTGAGTTCCTATCTCGATACATACTATTTAATTCTGCAATTAGTAGATCTAATACGTCCTTAGAACAGTTAAACCATGCACATAATTTTTCTGTTTCTATAGGTTTCCCTGTAACAAATAATATCGATTCCAATAGACCCTTTAGTTGTTCTTGAGAATAAGTTTTATTAATAAATAATGAATTCATTATACCTCTATTTTGAAGGAGTTTTTTTAATTACTTGAAAATCTTCAAATAAATGATTTTGAACAATATAGGTTTTTTGATGATAAGTCATGTCTGTAATTCCTAAGAATGTTGCTATTTTATCTGGCTTTTGATCCTCTCCTACCATTATTTCACTAAATTTCATTTGAGATTTATTTAATAATAGTTGGGACAATCGTTCTACTTTTTGCTCTACAGAAACAAAACGTTTTTTGATAGGAATAGCTTTTCTGATAAAAGCTCCCCTATAACGTATTATTACTCTAAACAAATCGCCTATCGTCAATTCATCTATTTCTTTTTTCTCTCTTGTTCCATTCAAAGAAAATGTTTTTCCTCTAGTAAAATAAACAGAACCTTTATCTAAACTTTCTTCCATTTTTCTAGCTAATAATCGATAGTAACGATATTCTTTTAGACGATTTAATAATTCTTGTTCATCTAAAAGTTCTTCATCTTCATCTATTATTTTAGGAAGTAATCGTCTAGTTTTACTGTGAATAAGTGTAGCTGCTACAACAAAAAATTCTGAGGCTAAATCGATATTGAAATCTTTCATTGCCTTTAGATAAATTAAATACTGCTCTGTTACTTGTGCTAATGAAATTTCTGTAATATCTAACTTAGACGATCCTATTAGTTCATCCAAAAGATCTAAAGGTCCTTCAAAATTTTTGAGTTGTAATTGACAAAAACCTAAGGAGTTATTTAATAACATAGATGTTTCCTTTTTATGCGTAATAATCCTTCTTGATTGTTGTCTGTACTTTTTCTAGAATTTCTTTATCAGTCATAGTTTGTAACTCTTGATATGTTTCAGGAGGATGTATTGTTATTTTTAGAACTGCACTAGGATCTGTAAATTTTTGCTTCGTAGAAAAAAAAGTATAGACTCCACTCAATGTTACTGGTAATATATCCATCTCATACTCTTTCATCACTTGAATAAATCCTCTTTTAAAAGTATTTATTTCACCATTTTTAGAACGTGTTCCTTCAGGATACATAATGATATGAGGATTTATATTTTTTCTTAATGTCTTAATCTTATCCATGATTTTCTTTTGAGAATCTCGAGCATTAGCTCTAGAAATAGGGATGCCAAGTCCTAAACGAAACGCAGTACCAGCAACAGGTATTTTTAGCAAAGATTCTTTCAATACCCATGATATTGGCTGTTGATTTAAGATTAAGGTACACAAAGATATATCATACATAGAGCTATGATTAGCGATAAGTATATATCTTTTATTCTTATCGATATTTTCTAAGCCTTCAATTTGATAAGGCTGACCCAAGAGCATAAAAATACTTATCCCCCACTGATGTATTAACCATCCCACACTTTTGTAGCTTTTTAGTAACAAAAAAATAATAATAAGTGGGCAATATATAATACATGTAGTGATAGGCCATAAAATATAAGTAACAAATCCTTGTCTGATTTGCATTAGTTGTCTTAACACATTAAACATCCTTAAATTAGTATATCCTTTTATTATACAATATCTCATTCATTTTGTAAATATAAAACGATTTATTATCTATTTGTACCGTTTATTTTTATTAATTCTTTATAAAAAAATGCTTTGTGATCACAGAAATCTAAATTTTTTCTACTCATTTTTATTTGAACAGCTTGTATCCATTTATCGATGATCCATAGTTCTTGATTCCATGAAAATGGTCTGATAAATTTAGGTAATTGTTGATAAGGCTTATTTAAACTTGCACCTACTCCAATAATTGTTGCCGGAGATAAAATCGTTCCAACACCTGTAGATACCCAATCTCCAAAAATAGTACCACACCCTATTGTATTAGTCGGAAAATTCCTACTACCAATATCGAAGCTAAGTGAACTATAAGTATATTTTAATGTAGCACATTCTGTTCCTGCCCCTAAGTTTACCCAAGAACCAATATGACTTAAAGCAATACAACCATCATGAGCCTTATTTGAATGAGGACTAACCGTTGTTAGAGAAATTTCCCCTGCAATTCTACAGTGATCCCCTATAGCTGTGTTAGGTCTTATAAAAGCTCTTGTTATAAGACAGTCTCGCCCCACAAAAGCAGGACCTTCAATTAGCGTAAAAGCTGTTACTTTAGTATTAGCCCCTATAACAATTTTACCATTTTCTGTATCAAAATCAACCGGTGTTCTAATATTAGCACTAGGATGAACAAAGACATTTTCTTGAATTTGCTCCAATTCAGAATTTTCATTTATATAAAGATCTAGATCTGATACCATAATATCTTTTATATTTATAACTATATCTCCATAAGAACGTATACTAATAGCTTTCACTTGGATAGATTTGCAATATTTTTCAAGAGACCCTTCATTATACAATAAGTCTTGAATACTCGTAGTAATATTTTTAATACGAATTGCTACCCAAGTACCATCTTCAGATACTAAGCAAATTTCTTCTTTGAGCCCTTCTATTAACGTCTTATCAAATATAAAAGAACTATTCCAAATGATATTATCTATTTGAGCTAGTTGTTCTTGATAGATATCATTTTCATAGAGTGTTTGTAAACAAGAATAAGGAGCATCTTGAAATCGAGAACATAATATTTTTGCTTGATAGCCACTGGCTTTAACTCTATTTATATTATTATAGATACCCAAGGTAATTTCATGAACAAATTTATTTAAACAAACTTGTTCTATATTTTTCCATACGTTTGTTTCAAATAAGATAATTTGTGTCATAGTAATTCTCCTATAATATATCATATGAATAAATATTATACCATAATTATTTAAATAAACAAAGACCTTTTTATATATTAATAAAAAGGTCTTTGTTTATTGAGTTATTTTTCTTTTATAATTTTAGAAATAACATCTTGTTGTTTCATTAGATTTTTTTCTAATTCATTAACAATTTCTATTCCTTTGATATACAATTCTTCTTTTTCTTCAAAAGATTGTGAAGAATCTATATTATCTATAATATTTTCTAATTCTTGTTTTTTTGAA
>CAMQSH010000230.1 GCA_947036575.1 uncultured Brevinema sp.
GTTCCAATACTAATAAAATCAATATGGGGAAAATAATCAGATAGACAAATTAAGGTAGATGGAACTTCTGCCATGATTCCAATAGGAATAGTAAAAGGGGTTGTATATAATTCTTTATAAGATTCTATAACAAGAGCTTTTAAAATAAGTAGATCATCTAAAGTAGTCACAAAAGGTATTAATATTTTTATATTAGGATTTATATGATAAGATCTTAATAAAGCTCGAATTTGTTTTTTGAATTCTCGGGGATCTCTGACAAATTGACGGGTAGATCTAAATCCTAAGAAGGGGTTTTCTTCATCTAAAGGAGTAACAGCAGCATTTTTGATTGTTTTATCTCCCCCCAAATCTAAAGTTCTAACAGAAACAGGAAGGTTTTTAGTTTTTTTGAAAAAAGATTCATAATATATTGTTTGATCTTCTTCACTAAATAGTTCTTCTTCTAAAAGAACTATTGTCTCAGTTCGTAATAATCCTATCCCATCTGCATTATATTTGTGGATGAGATGAACATCATAGATATTTCCAATATTCGCTAAAATAGAAATAGGATGACCATCTTTTGTTGTATGACAATCTTTTGCTGAGGCAATAATAGTTTCTTCGTATTGTAAGTGACGTTGGATAAGATTTTGGTAAAAAATGGAAGTTTCTGGGAGAGGGTTGATGACAACGTCTCCACCATAACCATCCATAATGATTGTATCTGTTCTATTGGCATGTTCAATAATATTTTTTACCCCAAAAATAGCAGGAATGTCCAAAGCTTCAGCAAGAATTGCAGCATGTGATGTAGCACCACCATCTGCAGTAATAATACCTTGAACAAATTCTAAAGGGAGTTGTAATAAATCAGCAGCTGAGAGATTTTCAGCTACGATCACTTTGGGTTTGGAGATACTTGCGTAACCTCTAGAACCAGTAAGTATTTCTAAAAGTTTATGCCCTATAGATTCAAAATCATCAAATCGAGAACGAAAGTATTCATTATCTATTTTAGCAAATTCTTGCTTGATTGTTTCGATATTTTGTAAGATAATATATGATGCTGGTATTTTTTGCTCTTGAATATGTTCTGGGATTCTTTTTTTGAATACAGGATCGTTAAGAATAGCAATATATAAATCAGCCATTTGTTGATTGGTATTATTGGACAAAGCTATGTTTTTGTATTTTAGTTGTTGAAATTCATGCTGTAAGCTAGAAATTACTTCTAGATAATTTTTGATTTCTATAATAGGATCTATTGTTGTGTATTTTTTTGTAAGAAGAGTTTTAATAGGATTAACTTTTATAAAAACAGTGCCCTCTACAATACCTTGATTGATAGGGATACCTTTTAATTTTAACATATATAAATCCTAATAACATAATATCGATTGTGTTTTATACACACTTATATATTATACACCGTTTTCAAAAAAAATCAATTATGAAAACATTTTAATAAAAAATATTTTAATTAGATAAATTGCCGATAAGTAAATATTATTTAATATAAAAAAATATCACATACCTAAGGAGATAGAATGGGTCAGATTATAGAATATTTAGCAATTACCATTATTGGATTGGGAGTGATTGTAGGTTTAACGAAAGGATTTGTAAGAATTTTCTTTTCTTGGTTCAGTGTTTTTGTAGGAATAATTGTAGCTTTGAATTTTTCTTACGGATTTACCAAATCATTTTTCCCAGATTATTCAAATAATATCGTATTAATATTTTTTATAGGGATCATCTTATTTTCTATTGTATATTTAATAATAACACAAATTGCACGTCTTTGTACAGTTGCTTTTCAAAAAACTAGTATGGGTGGATTAGACAATCTTCTTGGTGGTGTTTTTGGAGGTGTTCAAGTTATGATAGTTGTGGGATTAGTGATATATTGGATCATGGCTTTAGATATAGCTAATATGACAGCATATCCTATATCTATGTTTTCTGCATATTGGGCAGAAAAAATAGTATTAATTGTAGGTAGTCATGTAGATGTTGCAAACAATCTGTTAAAATAATTTTACTGTTTTAGTTATAAAATCTCTTGCAAAATAAACAAAAAATTATTATACTAATAAATATCATAGAATATATTATAGTTTTAATTTATTAATTTTAACAAAACAAGAGGAATCGTGAATTTAAAATATATTGTTTTTCTTCTTTTAATGAGCATACATTTTTTGTCGTTTACTCAAGAAAATGAGGCTTCTTTATCTATAGACGAGTTTTCACCTGTAGTAGAACATGAAGTTATTTACTTTTCAGATTTTGTATATACTGTTATTGAAAAATTACCAGATATACAACTGAACAAACTAAAAAATACAGAAGCTTCTGTAAAACTCTTAAAAGCTTTAAAGCATCAAGAATGGATATTTGATCTAAGAAGCGGTGCTTATCAAGAAACTGATTTTACAGGAAATTTGGATTCTCCTTTTGTATTCCAAACAGGTTGGGAAGTAGCTTCTTCTATAAGTAAAACATTTTTAAATATTGGTGGGCGAATGAATCTTGATTTTGTTTATAGACAATTCACCGCTAGAGGTGTTGTTGATGGTATAACAGAAGAAAGAGAATTTTTTGTCCCTATTTTAACATTTCAGTATGTACAACCTCTTCTAAAAAATGCTTTTGGAATATTAGATCGATCGCCAATTGCTTTAGCAGGATTAGATAAAAGAATAGCCAACTGGACTGTAGAAGAAGAAAATTCATATTTATTAGCTAATTATAAAAAAATATATATGCAATGGGTTGTCTACGATCAAATTAAAGAATTTTTACTTGAATCTTTAGCTAATTCAAAAGAACTAGAAAAAATTAGTAGAAATCAACGTAATATAGGATATATAGACGAAGTAGATTATCAGAATGCTAAAATGCTCACCTTAGAAATTGAAAGCGAATTATTAGATGTAGAGAGAACATACACTAATCTTCTTTATCAAATTTCTTATCTTGTTGATAATACGAATATCAAACCAGATCCTCAAGAATGGGATCTATTAGATACAGCCTTAGATAATGAAAGTTTTCAAGGGATCCCTTTTGACGATACAAGACAAGCTTTAATTTTATCTTTTATGCAAGATAAAATTAAACATTCTGTTGGGGCTTTACGTAATTCACGTTTACCAGAAATGAATTTGTTATTAACAGCAGCGATGGAGGTTTATTCTACCAATAGTGCTTCTCAAATCAATGAAATGCTTCTTGTGCCTGCTTATTATGCTGGATTACAATTCAAATATCCTTTAGGCGATATGAATTATAAAGCTAATACGGCTGAGTTACGAAAATATCGATCAGAATATAATTTTTTAGTAACAAAATATCAGAATGAATTTGATTATAAAATGAGTGAAAAAGAGCGAAATTTAAAATTTTATAAAGAAAAAATCAATAATAGACAGATAGTTAGAGAAGCCTTAC
>CAMQSH010000231.1 GCA_947036575.1 uncultured Brevinema sp.
ATAGTAATATTTAGTCTGAAACAATTGGAATATGAACCATACAAACTCTATGGGCATTATTTTTATATGAACTGCTCATGAAAAGAGGCGAACGCCTCCAAACTCTATGAGCTTTATTTTTATATGAACTGCTCATAGAACTTTGTATATTTTCGAGCGATCTGGTATTTGATAGAAATATTTAAAACCAATCTTTGAAATGTGAACCATACAAACTCTATGGGCTTTATTGCGATTTGACAGGATTTCCTCACAACGACCCATAGCACTAACTAATTATAAATAACTGCATTGTTACTATTTTAATAGTTTGTTTAAATATTCTATTTTGACCGTGGAGTATACAAACCAAAAACCCTCGCCTATCTAGGTGGGGGTTTTTGTATATTTTTTAATTCTTTGATCTTTTTATTATTCTTCAATGGTAATCTGATAAATATCATCCCAATCTTGATCTGATGGAGTCATTTTTGAAAGATTAGACCACTCTGAAAGCATACATAATTTTAATGAGATAATAGCATAAAAAACAGCAGAACCCCAAAATAAACTCCCATTCCAAAGTAGATAAATACTGAATCCAAACAAAACCATTAAGATAGTAAATGTAATAATCTTCATTACCACACTGCCCAATAGTATACGCCAAATCATAGAGTTATGAGGAACTTTTCCACTTATTTCTAAAAAATGACCTCTTATTACATGAAATAAATATTCTATCTCAATCTTTTTTCGAGTTATTGGGGAAATAAGTGTCAATAATAGTGATGCAACAACAAGTACGATAATCAACATCATATCCTGTAAATAGATTGCTGGTGGTAGGCATAATGCTAAAAAAAGTCTAGTCCATGTACTCCACGGATTAATTTGTTTTATTAGATATTTCCAATACATTTGATTCTCCTTAGTAAATATATTTTATATTTTTAATATATTCATAAAAAACAATAAAAGCAATCTTTAATATCTATAAATTACTATAATTACAAAAAAGACACTGCTTAATACAATGCCTTTTTTATTATTGTTATAGTTTAATCCCTTTTGAAGATACCACCAAAATCTTTTACTGTATCTTTTTGGATTTGTGTCGGTATTACTGAAGAAGAGTAAGACCTTGGTGCTCTATCTCTTACTCGTTGTAAAAACATATCTTCATAATAAGAAGGTGTACTATTTTTGAAAATCTGAGCATCTTGGGCTGAAGCTTCTGTAATAATTTCAAGAATAATATCATCAACTGCATAAGGCACATTAGAAGAGTGTAAATAACCTAGATTATGAGTTAATTCATGTCCTAAAATCGTTGCTAAGTACAGCACGCTATATTGTTGATAATCAACATCACTACGAAACCATATTATATGATTAAATCCACCAATAGTAGCCTGAGCTAATATATTTTCATCTAAATCTTCTTTAGCTATAATAAAACTTAATACTGTTTTTCGTAACTTTTGAATAAGTTCTATTGAAGGAATTTGGTGTGTAGTATCATTATAATAAAAAGTTTTTGATTCCATTTTTTCTTCAAATAAAGGATGATTAATAGCAAAAACAACTAATTCTAAAGCATCAGCAAACATAATCCTTTCTTGCCAAGTAAAACTTTTAGATGAGTCAAAATTATTAAAGGTTAACAATTCTATTTGAAAACTAGAATATGTAGATCTAAAATCGATTTTACTAGGAGTCCAATCAGTTCTAGCTCGAAACATCGTACACATATCTCCAAATAAACTTTCACTTGGCTCTAGTCTTTTTGGAAATAGACTATTTCTATCAAATCCATTAATAGGTCTTGGTGGTACTACTCCACTTTGATAAAAATTTTCATTATTGAGAGTACACGATGTAACAAAAAGAAAGCAAAGAATCCATCTATATATTTGCATAAACACTACCTTGTGCTAAAAATTGTTAAAATATTTATTATTTTTTGAAAGTAATTAATGACGGATTGTAGCCTTCAGGTGCTTCAAAACCACAAAGATTACATAATGTCGCAGCAACATTAGCTAGTCCAGCAGGCTCTGCAATAGTAGCTAGCGCATACTCACCATTATAATTAGGATCATAAATAGCAAAAGGCACTGGTGCTAATGTATGAGCTGTAAAAGGAGTTTTTTCTCCTGTTTTTTTATCAACACTCCACATTTTATCTGCATTACCATGATCTGCTAATACAATTAAAATCCCATTAGCTTTTTTTACAGCTTCTAATACTCTACCTAATTGCTTATCTGTAACTTCCATAGAAAACACAGTTGCATCGTAATCCCCTGTATGACCAACCATATCTCCATTAGGATAATTGATACGAATATGATCAAAAGTACCGCTTTCAATAGCTTTGAGAACTTCATTTGTGATCTCTTCAGCTTTCATCGCTGGTTTTTGATCAAAAGGAACGTTGTCTGATTTGATTTCTATATATTTTTCGAGTTTTTCATTAAGATATCCACTTTTATTTCCATTCCAGAAATAAGTAACATGTCCATATTTTTGAGTTTCAGAAATAGCCATGGTAGATAATCCATTAGAGACAAAATATTCTCCAACTGGTCTATCAATTTTTGGAGGAACTACCAAAAACAATTCTGGTAATTTGAGATCTCCATCATACTGCATCATTCCAGCGTATAACACCTTTGGTCTGATACCTCTATCAAAATATTTAAATTCATCCAAAGTGAAAGCCATGGAGATTTCTATGGCTCTATCACCACGATAATTAAAAAATACAACGGTATCATTATCTTGAATACGTCCTATAGGAGTATTATTAGCATCAACAACTACAAATCCTGGAACATATTGATCATTTCTTTCTGTATCTTCTGCATAAAATGTTTCGATTGCATTAATAGCAGAAGGAAAAGTACGATCAGCTTGCCCGTGCACATGAGCATTCCAACCTCTTTCTACCATTCCCCAATCTGCATTATAGCGATCCATTGTCATAAGCATACGACCACCACCAGAAGCGATAGCATAGCTAAATCCGTCTTTGCTATTAATAGTATCAAAAACTTCTTGCAATTCTTTAAAATAATTAATTGCACTACGTCCAGCAACATCTCTACCATCTGTTAAAGCATGAACACGTAATGTTTTTACTCCTTGAGAAGCAGCATGTTTAATCATTTGGATTAGTTGTTTGATATTAGAGTGTACTCCACCATCTGAAACTAATCCTATAAAATGAAAAGTTGAATTTTTATCTATTGTTTGTTGCACTAATTTTTTCCAAGTATCTGTTGTAAAAATAGAACCATCAGCAATAGCTTCGTTAACTCTTTTTGCCCCTTGTGCAAAAATACGTCCAGAACCGAGAGCATTATGACCTACTTCACTATTACCCATATCGTCATCTGTTGGCATACCGACAGCGATACCATGAGCTTTTAATAAACGATGAT
>CAMQSH010000232.1 GCA_947036575.1 uncultured Brevinema sp.
TGAATATTTTGATTATCTTTCCCGTGAAATTGTTATTAGTTATTCTTATGAACAAATCAATTTGTTAAGCGACCAAATCGAAGAGTTACAAATAATACGAAGAATAGAAACTTCTAAAGATAAACAAGAACAACTTGATAAACAAATGTTTATTCTTTGGGATGAATTAATTGGCTACACAGACATTATTAAAAAAGTGGGATATGATTCTACTGGAACCTTGCATAATCTTGGTATTTTTTATTTGAATGTCCCAGAAACTTTTGATTTTATAACAGATGATTATATGCCTATGGCTATAGAATCTTGGGAAAATGCATTAGCTAGTGCTCCATACTCTTGGACCACCTATAATATCTTATTATGGGCTTATGTAAAACAAGCAATAGTAGAACCTCAAAATTCAGATATGTATTTTGAAAAATTTGATTATTATACAGATACCATGACAAATAATATGACTCATTGGAAATCTATGAGTAAAGATATTTCCAAAAATCCTGCCTACAAATCTATTGAACAATTGATTGAAATCAGAAAACGACATAATCAATTAACAGGTGCGCATGTCATTAAACAAAAAAATCAAACTGTTCAGATGATAAATAATGCTCAAAAATTAGATTTACCTTTATTACAATCTTATTTTGGAATCGTGATTAATCAAATTAATTTTTTAGATAACACTCCTCAAAAACAAGAGTTTTTTGATTTATGGTATAAAGCTTGGAGTACCTATCAAAACAACCCTGAGTTTTTTCAATGGCATACTACTACTTTAGGTGAATTAAGTGCTTATGGTGATCTAATAGATCCTAGATTGTTTCTTATTACTGCTCAAGAGGCTGATAAATATATTCCTTCTCTAGATACCACTACTGAAAAAGATCTCCCTACCCTTATTAGTCTGTTCAAAATTGCCAATGTAACTCAAAAACCTTCCTTAAGTAGCAAATATAGAGTTAAACTTTTAGAAGCATCTAAAAAAACATTACCACAAGATCAATACAGTCAAATCAAACAACAAATTGACTCTATGAATTAATATATATGAAAACTATAAAAACATCATCATTCGATTCTTCTGCTTTACAAAGAGCTGACAAAACTATTTTTTATCTTTATTTTATTTTAGTCAGTATTGGGCTTGTTTTTATCTATAGTATTTCTCGTTATGCGGGTGGGTCTCTTGGTTTAGATAATAACACTATATTTTTTAAACAATTTACTTTTGCGATTATTTCTATCATTGCTATGTTACTCTTTGCTCAAATTGATTATCGTGTCACAAAATTTATTGTTGTATATATATTTATTTTCTCTCTGATTTTACTCATATTAGTATTTTTCCCAGTTATTGGTCTTCAAATAGGAGTCGCTCGTAGATGGTTAAATTTTTATTTTTTTTCCTTCAACCCTTCTGAGTTTGCTAAAATAGCCTTAATTATTTATCTTGCTCATATTTTTGTTAAAAAACACGACCGTATTGCTAATTTTCTTTCGGGATTACTACCTCCTCTTATTCTTGTAGGGATAGTGTTTGGGATTATATTATTACAATCTGGATTTTCTATTGGTGCTATTGTTGTCATTGTCATGTTTACCATGATCTTTGTTGGCGGAGCATCACTCAAACATATTTTTAGTATTATATTAATGGCTATCCCTGTTCTTGGCTTTGCTGCATGGAATGTAGCGTATCGTAAAGATAGAATTCTCGCCTACTTAGATCCTTGGAAAGATCCTAGTGGCATAGGATATCAATCTATAGAATCACTAAGAGCTTTAGATCTCGGCGGTTTTTTTGGAGTAGGATTAGGGAATAGTGCTCAAAAAATATCTCGTCTTCCTGCAGCCCACACTGATTTTATTTTTGCCATTATTGTAGAAGAAAAGGGACTATTAGGAGGGTTACTCCTTTTAGGTATCTATCTTTGGTTTTTTATTGCTGGATTAAATATTTCTCTTAGGACTCAAGATTCTTATGGCAAACTTTTAGCTTTTGGATTTGTTACTTTAATTATTACCCATGCCTTACTACACATGATGATTAATATGGGATTACTACCTCCTACAGGGGTTTCATTACCTTTTATTAGTTATGGTGGTTCTTCCTTTTTGATGCTTTCCATTGCCACTGGCATTTTACTTAATATCAGTTCTCACTTTCCTTCAAAAGAATAGTATATTTTTTGTATTTTTATTATAGTTTTTTATCTAAAGTTTCCGATGTAATTTATATATATATTAAATAATATACTAGATGATTTATTGAGTTAATTTTAAAATCATGTTATATTATATATTATATCTTGTTAAAGATAAATTAGGAGTTTTAACATGAAAATTACACAAAATCCTTCCTTTATACAACAAAGTATTCAGTCTACAAAAATTCAAAAATCAGTCCCAAAAGCTTCTACTATGAATCTTACCCCAGCTAGTGAAGTTGTATCAATCCCAACAAATAATCGTCAATCCCTTAAATCAATTAATACTCTTCAAAAAGACCATGCACAAACTCAACAATTATTTGGTTCTTTAACTCAATTAACAGAAGCTATAGAATTATTCAAACAAGCACCTAATGCTTATCAAGAAAACATAAAAAAAATTCTTGCAGAAGTACAAAAAGATTTTCCACAACTTGTTAAAAATATAGAAAAAAACATTAATGCTCCTCAAGATATGATGGTTCAAGCGACTAAAGTAAAGAACGAGCTTTCTACCAAAATGGCTAGTCAAAAAAAAGAAATTACTCATTATTTAATTTCTGCACAAAACAGAGATGCGGTACAGAAAAGAAGTATTACTACAGATGATACCCAAAAAATTGCTACAAAAGTTGCTAATGACTCTGTGACTCCTTTGCATAATCCTCGCTTAACACAAATAACACAACTTTTAAATTCTTAAAAGTTCTTTCTTATAGGAGCTTTTTGCTATGTTTGATATTTCAAAACTACTTCAGAAACCTAAAACTTCTTCTGTTTTTTTTGTTGCTGAGTTAGGCATCAATCACGACGGTGATTTCAATATCGCTAAAAGCATGATAGATCAAGTAATAGAAGCAAAAGCTGATGCTGTTAAATTTCAATTATATAATACAGAGCTATTCTACAACCAATCCATTGCTCCCGATGCACACAAACTTTTCCAATCTTTCCACATTCCTTATGATCAATTTATTATTCTAAAAAAATATGCAGAATCTCGTGGGATTTTAGCCTTTGCAGCACCATTTGACACAGAAACTTTACATCAACTTATTCAAGATTCTATTTTCCCTATTAAAATTGCTAGTGGCGATGCACTCACAGAACCATGGATTGATCTCCTCTTAGAAAAAAACATTCCTTTTATTATTTCTACAGGATCTCTTGAAGAAATAGAAATCCAAAAACTCGCTCAAAAACTAGAAAA
>CAMQSH010000233.1 GCA_947036575.1 uncultured Brevinema sp.
ATTCCTCAACAATATAAATCTCGAGGTTATGGATTTTCTATAACTGCCAAAATTACCTTCAGCCCTCAAGGGTGGGTCTCTGGTGTAGAATTGTTACGAGCATCTGGCGATCCACGCATAGATGGAATCTTCCGTACAGAATTACGTAAAATTCGTATAGAACCAAGTAAAAAAACAACTTATGATACAATCACAAAAACATTTACTATCTCTGTTAAATAATAAGGACTCTAGCTATGCAATTTATCCTTGGTAATTTCGGATCTGGAAAAACCACCCATATTATTCAGCAAACCATAGATCTCATCAAAGCAAATAAGAAATTCTTAATTATTGTACCATCCCGTAGACACAAAGATCAGCTATTTTTAGAACTATTAAAACAAGAGTCTGGACTTATTGGTGCTCCTATTGTTACCTTAACAGAATTTCAAAAAAAACTCCTAGAACAACTTTTTCCTATCCCTATAGAAAGACCTCAAACAATTAGTAATTTTGAAAAATTTCTTATTATTTCATCTATTATTACTCAAAACATAGATAAGTTTCAAATATTCAAGAATATCCAACAAAGACCTGAAATGATTAAAATGATCTATCGATTGATCCATTCCCTAAGAGATAAAGACATAGAAACATTAAAATCATCTCCCGAATTGGCTGATAAAATCCACGATATACAATTAATTTTATCCCAATATCAACAAATTCTAACAGAAAAAAATATGGGTGATAATAAATTTGAGATAGATCTTATTTGTCAAAATCTTCCAAATATTTCTCCAGAATTTTTTGCAGATCATATTTTTATTGATGGATTCGTAGATTATACGGCTACTCAATTCAAACTCATTGAGCATATTTCACAATTTGTAGAAAACCACAAAAAACATATTACTATTAGTTTGACAGATATTAAGCATCATATTTGTCAGCAAACTATTCTTCATTTTAAAGAAACTTTCCCTCATGCTGAGTGTATTACCTTAGACGAAAAATTAGATAGTAGCCTTTTAGCGAATTCTTTTTTAGAACATACCCAAATACCAAAGAATTCTTTAGATATCTATGAGATCCAAGCTTTCGGAAAAAACAAAGAAATAGAATATGTCACCAATCAAATCAAAAAACTTTGCCTCATTGATAATCAAAAACTAGAAGATATTCTTATCATCACCGATCAGCAGGATACTTATGCACCTCTGCTCACCTCTGCTCTTCGAAAAGCTAATATCCCTTTTGGATTTGGGAAAGATGATAAGCTATCCAACAACCCTCTGATTATTTTTATTAAGCGTTGTCTCAAAATAATGACTCAAGAATTAGATCATGAGAGCATTGAATTTTTCGCTCTATCCAACTATGTCCAAGACTCTATCAGAATCACCTTAGGAAAAGCTCCAGGAATCATACCTTTAGCCATTCAAGGAAAAGATCAATCTTGGAAGAATGGATTTCAACGTCAAAAAACACTCTTAAAAGAGGAAGATAATGACAGCTCTAAAGAAGAATTAGAACTGCTAGAAAATACTATTCTTTCCTTATGTGATAAACTTTTCTCCTTAGATCCTTATAAAAATCATAGTATCACGACACATATTAATAAACTGATTGATTTGTTAGAATTTTTAGGTGTACAGGCTACCTTATCGCAAACACATACCCTCATCAAACATAAAAAAATCATTGATATGTCCATAGCTAAAGACTATTCTGCTTTATTAAAATTAAAAGAAATTTTACAAGATTTACGGAAATCTCTCGAAAATATTGGACATACAGAGCTCAATCTCAGTTCCTTTTTATTTTTCTTTGGCATAATCACAGAAGAAACTCGTTATAGAAGTGAAATTCCACAAAAAAATATTCTCAATATCCTCAGCTCTAAAGATGCTCGTGGCACATTTGCCAAGTCTGTTTTTATTTTAGGATTGAATGAAGGAGAATTTCCAGCTGCTCCAAAATTTGAATTATTTGATAATTTCGATAGAAATCAACTAAATATCTTATCTCAAAAAATATTAGGACTTTCCTTATGGCGTACGGATACGGATTATTTTAATGAACAACAGCTATCTTTTGCAACGGCATTAACTAGATCCACAGAAAAAATATTTTTTTCTCGTACTCCTGTAAATGAAAGAGGAACTTATTTTAATATTTCTCATTTTTTACGCCGTATTTTAGAAAAAGATCTAAATATTACTCATTTACCAAAGCCTCTTAGCCCCATCATAAAAGGGCAAAACCCTACTATTTTTTCAAAAAAACATAGTGCTGAGGAATATTTTGAATTGGCTTCTTTATCGCTCTTTAAAACAAATAATAATTCCTCACAAAGTGCTCTAGCTTCCTTTGAGTACACACAAAATATTGACAATGCCAATAAAAATTTTGATCAACAAAAACTACCTGAGAATCATTTGTTAGGTTATTTTGGGTATATTCCTACCGTAAAAAAAGTCACCCAAAAATATGCAGCAGATACTGTCTTTGTATCCCCTACCCGTTTAGAAAAATTAGGACGTTGTCGTTATCAAGGACTGTGGCAAGATTTTTGGAAATTAAAAGCTCATAAATTACCTGTCTACAAACCTGAAGCTGCTGATTATGGGAATTTATACCACAATGTCTTAGAATTATATATTCAAGAAACAGTAGATAATACAGAATCTGAGATTTTTGATGAAGTATTATTACAGAAATATTTAAATAAATGTATAGAGGAAGCTCCTCAAGCTAATGTCTTCAAGATCGATTATAATTATATTTATACCATTTTAAAAGAATATATTATTAATATAGAACCTCAATTTAGAGATCAAGATAAGCCCCTTTATTTTGAGTTGTCCTCAGGAGCTGACGAGCTATCTTATCAGACCGTGTCTCTCAATAACAATAAATCGCTCAATGTTTTTAGCAGAATAGATAGGGTTAATTTTAACACCCTTAACAATAATTATGCCGTTATCGATTATAAAAAAAGTGGACTCTCTTCTTATAAATCATATCAAAAAACACCCTTTAATCTTTTTCAAGGATTTTTGTATAGTGAATTATTAAGAAACAATAACAAAGGCCCTATCAGTGCTATTTCTTATGTGTTTTTAGAAAAACAAGATGTCTTCCAAGAATTTCCTGGTGGATCTGCTAAAAAAACGATCTATGAATCTATACACGATATGCAACATTTCAAATGTATAGAAATCACGAGATTGCTTACTTTATTAGGGGAGGGAAACTTTTCTCCTTTTACTTTAGAGACAGATATAGGCAATGAATTAACAGAGTTATTTATTGATAAATTTGGGGACAAATTCCCAAGAGAAAATGAAACAAAATGTTCTTACTGCGATGTACAAAAATTATGTCTTAGACAACAAAAAAAAATCAGAGCCTTCTAGCTCTGATTTTTT
>CAMQSH010000234.1 GCA_947036575.1 uncultured Brevinema sp.
AACGAATGAGAGGAAAAGCATTGATAGAGATATCATTATTAAATGCATAGTAGGCTAACTCTTCATAAAGATCAGGCCGGAAAGGAATATTTTCTGTAAAAATCCATTCAAATGTAGTCGCATTTTCAACAAATTGAGTAGCTTTTGCGTCTAAGGGCTCAAAGGGGGGGTATTGTACCGGTGTAAAATTATAGTTATCTATTATCTGTACAATACAGATAATTATTAAAAAAAGTGTTCCCATATGTTTTTTTTTCTTTTCTACACGATATGCTATTGCCATAATGAAGATAGGAATTAAATATAATAAAGGAATAAAAAATTTAGGACCAGAAGTGAAAAAAGGATAAATATATTCTTTTCCCCAAGAGTTAAGAGGCATATTAATAAATAAAGATTCTGTTAGTTGTATACCTCCTAAAGAAGCACAAAATAATAAAAGAAATACTGTGCCTAAAAAAGCTCTATAATAATAAAAGTATTTTTTTAATTTTTTAGCATGGTAAAAGGCCAAGATAAGGCTAATAATAAAACCTATAAAGATACCTTTGCCAAGCTGAAAATAAGAAATATTATAAAAACTATCTGTATGATTAGAAAAAGAAAGAGGTGGAATAGTGATAGTATAATTTTGGTAGCTTGGAAGATAAAATACTCCTAAAATACTCATCATGAGAAAAGTAACAGTAAAAATATAACCAAAAGAAGAGGCTGCTTTGACTGATGAAATACTGTGATTATAAATATAAAGATGAACCATATCTGAAATCATAATTAAAAAAGTAATAAAAGCAAAAAAAGGATGAACACAACTAGAAAAAATTAATACACCATACCATTCATTAGAAGTATAAGGTTTTTTTTTAAAGTAAATAGAATAGGCCCATAAAACAAGCCATTGTCCAGCAAACCAAGGAACATGAATAGAATGATACCATACAAAAGGTAATAATAAAAATATCAATGTTCCAAAACAACGTGCGACAGGATTTTCTATAAAAATATTTTTACAAATTCTATAGGCAAAAAAAGTATAAAGAAAGAAAGAAAATAAAATCCAAAGTCCAAAATAATGATCTATTTGTATTCCTGAAATTTTGTACAGTAGTGCCATAAGAGGAATATTATCTGTTAAACTAAGAGGAATACGAGATTCAAAACTACTAACAATAGATAATGGAAAGTTCCAAGTATCAGCTCTAAAAAATAAGCTTGTAATATGCTCTTCTCGAATGTTTTTGGGAAGGATTTTAAAATCTTTGGGGTTCATGTACATATGAAATATAGATTGTATACCCAAAAGTACTACTAATATAGGTATAGCTAAAGATATGAATTTAAGATTTTTTTTGAAAGTTTCTTTATTAAAGGACTCACCTCTACTAGGCATTTAATTCTCCTAATCCCATAGCCTTACGTACTTGATTTATTTTAGGATGAGCATATTCTCTGGCTTTATGAGCACCTTTTTTGATGAGTGCAGAGACTTCATCTTCATTGTTATCAAGGTCTTGTAAAGTGCGTCTAGCATCTGCAAAATATTCTAGGATTTTTTCGTATAATCTTATTTTAGCATGACCATAGCCATAATTACCATTTTTATAATTATCTTGCATTTCTTGTAGTTCTGAAGGAGTAGCGAGAAATTTGTAAATATTATAAATAGCACAGGTCTCAAATTCTTTTGGCTCTTCTAAAGGCGTGGAATCAGTAGTGATACTCATTACTTGTTTTTTGATTTCTTTTTCAGATCCAAAAATCTCAATAATATTATTTTTGGACTTAGACATTTTTGTACCATCAGTACCGGGAATAATGGCAACAGATTCTTGTATCATAGGCTCAGGAACAACAAAAGTATCTCCATAAATCCTATTGAATTTTTCAGCTAAATCTCTAGTGATTTCTATATGTTGTTTTTGATCTGCTCCTACAGGAACAAAATGAGGGTCATACATAAGAATATCTGCAGCTTGGAGAATAGGGTAAGATAACAATCCCATATTAGGATTCTTTTCATGAGAAATAATATCTTTGTAAGCATGGGATCTTTCCATAAGCCCAACAGGTGTTAAGCCTGTAAGTAACCAACATAATTCTGTGTGCTCAGGCACATCACTTTGTATAAAAATAGTGCTTATATCTGGATCCAAGCCTAAAGCTATAAGAGATTTGAACATATCTAGTGTTAATCTTCTGAGATTTTTGGGATCAGGAGTACTATTAAGAGCATGATAATCAGCAATAAAATAAAAATTTTTGATTTCTTTTTGAGCTTGTAAATTTACAAATCCTTGAACAGCGCCAAGATAATTACCAAGATGAATATTCCCTGTTGGTTTAATCCCTGATAATGATCTTTTATAATTCATTGTATACCTCCATGGTAATAGCTTCTTATTATATCTAATTTAAAATTATTCGTCAAGCTATAGTAAAGTAATAGTAATAAAAAAAACAACCAGCCTAAGCCAGTTGTTTTTTATTGTTTGTATTTTTATAAATTTTCTAATTTTTCTACTAGAGATTTGAATTTTGGAAGAATTTTTGCATCGTGAAATTTATCTTCAAATACAGATTCAGCAGCTAATAAACTATTTTGTTGAAGGATAATTTCTTTCATTTTGTCTATAGTGAAAAAATATCCATAACGAGCGGGATGTGGGATTTTGTAGTCTAAACTACAACGTTTAGATTGTCCTGCATAAGGAATAAGCTTTTCATCTTTAATAGATTCTGGGATTAATTCATCAAAAGAAAAATCAACAATAGTATTATTTTGGTTATATACTACTAAGAGATCTCCTACAGTACCATCTTCGAATTGCTCAACAATACGAACTGCTCTTTGTTTTTTTTCTCCACTTTCGATACGAGCTTGTATTTTTTGAGCTAGAGGAATCATTGCATTTTCAGGGGTGTTGGAAGCTCCACTAAAAGCATCTATATCAGTAGATAATGTTCCAGCTTTGATGTAGTCTAATTCGACATTTCTAACACCGTTAAACCAACCAATACCGTTATTGTACTTAGCCATCATATTATCGTAATCATTAAGTCTTTTAAATTGACTTGCAAATTTTAGTGTATGATAATTAGGGCGAGCTTGTTCATTAAAATAGATATCAACTAATTTTTCACCGTCGTGGATAGCCCATAAAATTCCAGTATGTCCAGCCGTACGACCTGTGAACACTTCTTGCTCTTGATAAAAATATCCACTATAAATTCCTAACTCAGGAATAATAGTAGGCTTGTTTTTATTATAGGAAATAGATTGACCAGAGACACACGCACTGACTGATAAAAAGATAATAACTAAGATAATATTTTTCATATTAGTTCCTCTTAAATTTAATTTTATATATTTTGGTTTTTTAATGCCAATTGTCCACAAGCAGCATCAATATCTC
>CAMQSH010000235.1 GCA_947036575.1 uncultured Brevinema sp.
TATAATTTTTTATAAAGTTGGTTTGAAATGACAATTTTTTTAATTTTTTCTAAGCATCTAGATAGAGAAGTGATTTTGATTTAATCCCTGATTAATATATTTATATAATATATTAATTGGGGTTTTTTTATAGGGAATAATACATAAAAATATACGTATAATAAAGGCTAAAATATAGGAGTTTTTTATGAGATTTATGGGTATTATTGGTATTGTGCTATTTATGGCACTAGCATACGCTTTTTCTAAAAATAGAAAAGCAATAAATTGGCAAACAGTAGCTTGGGGTTTAGGCTTACAGATATTATTTGCTATTACTATATTAGGTACTGTTACTATGTCCTTTTTTACTGCTGGCTTATTATTACTTTTGATGACAGTATATTTAGCCAAAACACGCTTTGTTCCTTGGTGTCAAAATCATCATCCCTTTACGTGGGCAAGAACAATACCAGAATGGGCTATGATAGTTGTATCTGTACTTAAAATGCTTCTTATAGCAGTCGTATTAGGCTATTTCTTAGGGAAAAGTTATGAAGGTATAATGACACTAACAGTTAATATTATTTGGGGTATTGTTGCTTTAATATGGTTATTACGTAAATGTATTAAAATAGAAGCTTTTCATATTATGCCAATAAATTCAGCACTGGCAATAACAGCTTTAAATATGAGTCTAGGACTATCTTTTGCTATCGTAGAAAATACTAATGGTATGCAAGGTACAATGGCTTATTATCTTCAACAATTATCTGTAGGTGTAGGTGATTTTTTATCTATCCCAACAAATGCAGGATCTAGTTTTATTTTTGGACCTTTAGCTGATATTAAAGAACCATGGTATTTTTTATTCTTTGTACAAGTGTTACCTACTATTGTGTTCTTTTCAGCTTTTATTTCTGTTTTATATTATTTAGGTATAGTTCAAGTACTTATTGAAGAAATAGCACAGTTTATGCGTTGGACAATGAAAACTTCTGGAGCAGAAACCTTATCTTGTGCTGGAAATATTTTTGTAGGACAAACAGAAGCCCCTATTTTGATTAAACCATTTATACAAAAGATGACAAATTCAGAAATTCATGCGGTCATGACAGGTGGTTTTGCTACAATCGCAGGTGGTGTTTTTGCAGGTTTTGTGGCAATGGGAATAGATGCAGGACATCTTATTAGTGCTAGTGTAATGAGTGCACCAGCGGCTTTAATGCTTTCTAAAATGTTTTATCCCGAGACAGAACATTCTCAAACAGAAGGAGATGTTGCTATTCCTAAGATTGAAGTATCTGATAATATTATTGGTGCGGCAGCTCAAGGAACTAGTGATGGTTTGTTACTAGCTTTGAATGTAGGTGCTATGCTATTAGCTTTCATTGCTTTGATTAAAGTAATTGATATGGGATTAGGAACGATTAATGATACTCTATCCTTAAATGTTATTTTTGGATCTGTATTTCAGTATATAGCTTATCTTATAGGGGTTAGTCCACAAGATATTAAAATAGTAGGTTCTTTATTAGGTAATAAAATAGCGATTAATGAATTTGTTGCTGTAGGAAATCTTTCTGAATTAATTAAAACTAATGCTATCTCTCCTAGATCAGAGGTTATAGCTACCTATGCTTTATGTGGTTTTGCTAATTTCAGTTCTATTGGTATCCAAATAGGTGGAATTACTCCTTTAGCACCAGAAAGAAAAAAAGATATTGCGAGTTTAGGATTTTCAGCAATGTGGGCAGGAGCATTTGCTTCTTGGACAACAGCTGCAATTGCAGGAATGTTTATAGGATAGTCAATATATGAAAAATATTTTAATTGGTATTGCTGGAGGTACAGCCTCTGGTAAAACAACCATTGCACAAGCTATTGAAAGTGCTTTTTGTAGTGATGATGTAGTTATTGTAAGGCAAGATAATTATTATAATTCTCAAGATCATTTGACTTTTGAGGAGAGAATTAGCACAGATTACGACCATCCTAATGCCTTTGATTTTGATTTATTAAAAGAACATTTAAAATTATTATCTGAAGGAAAAACAATAGAGCAACCTATTTATAGCTTCAATACGCACACAAGATCAAATGAAACCAAAACAATAACCCCTAGTCGAGTTATTATTTTAGAAGGTATTTTGTCTTTTGCAGATAATAGTCTTGTGGATTTAATGGATATTAAAGTATTTGTAGAAACTGAAGCAGATCTTAGATTTATTAGAAGATTACTACGAGATACAGTTGAACGAGGTAGAACAATAGAGCAATCTATTAATCAATATCTTGCAACAGCCAAACCTGGGCATGATCAATTTGTAGAACCATCAAAGAAAAAAGCTGATATTATTATTCCTTATACAGATCATAATACAGTGGCAATTGATATGCTTATTGATCAGGTACGCTATATTGTTTCTAAAAATAAATAGTAAAAATATAATAAAAAGCCAGTGAATTTATTTTACTGGCTTTTTTATAAGTTCATTTTATTGTAAATAATAAAGATCTTTGCTATAATAAAAGACACTATTAACTCAATATTAGAGATATAAGGAAAATAAATGAATTATTTTGTCCAAAAAACTAAAATAATAGTACTATTATTAGTATGTTTTATAAGTAGCTCTTGTAGCTCTTTTAATAATAAATTGGTAAAAGAAGGAGATGTTTATTTATTTCAAGGTAAAGAAGATATTATTGTTTCTTTTATTGGAGGAGATCCGAAAGATAAAACTCTTGAGGATACAGCAAAAATCATTGCTTTTCTCAAACAAAAACAGACCAAAAATTTATCAGGTGAGTCTGTTTTTATAGAAGGATTAACAGATAATATTTTTTATAATTTTCATATTATTGGAGAAAGTTTGTTTTTTATCAAACCTTTTTACGAAAATAAAACCTTAATCTATGGGTATCTTGCTTCTTTATATGCAGAGTTTTCTTTGAAAAATAAAAATAATTCTTTTATTCCTTTACAAGAATTTCAAAATTTTGTAAAAGAACACAAAATACCTAATAAAGATGATGAATTATTGATGAAAGTGGCTGTAGATTTTGCTGTGAACGAAATTTTCTTTGTTTCTATACTAGAATTACTAGAAAGACCTCAGCGGTATTTTTATCCCCAAAAAACTAAAGAAGAATTATATCAGACATTGATTTATCCTGAAATTTTAGGTTTTTGGAATTATCTTCAATTTAGATTTGGCACAGTGATGTTACTAGAAGTAGCACAACAAAAATATACTCCAGAATCATGGCATGTACTTTTTGGTGAAGAAATAAGTGATCTAGAAGGTGCTTATGTAAAGAGTATAAAAGGTTCTAGAGATAAAATGGCAGTTTTATCTGATGAAGAAACATATAAAAATTTTACAAATTCCCTGCAATTATATATGTCAGGAACTAAAAAGTCTCT
>CAMQSH010000236.1 GCA_947036575.1 uncultured Brevinema sp.
TCATGGTAGTTTCAACTTCTTCATCTTCTTCAGCTCTAGAAATCACATCTGTATTAGGCTCTAGATCTTCTATATTTGGAAAAATTGCTTCTTTAGAGATTTTCTGTTCAACAATAGGGTATTCTACTGCTTCAATCAAATGGGTATCTGTTGTTACAGAAGGCATTAATAAAGCTTCAGGGGTGTCTAAATCAGTAATATCTTGATTTATAGAATTTTTTTTAATTTCATAAGGTTCTTCATTATCATCATCTACAGATAAAGTCTCTTCTTCGTGATTAAGAATCATATCTTTTTGATCTTGTACTATATGTAATGTTTCTTCACTAATAGATTCTGGCATGATTAATTCTTTTTCTATAGGAGTGATTTCTTCTTCTGTAACTACATCAGAAATAATAGATTCCTCAATAAGCATAGGCTCTTCTAATACTATATTATTATTATTCATAAGCTCTGTATCCGTTTCATCAAGAGGAGGTGTATCGATCAAAACTTCTTCTTGGGGATCGCTAGTTATAAATTTAGGTTCTCTTTCTGATTCTTCTGAAGAAAAACTATATACCTCGTCTTCTACAGGAGTAGGGACAGGGGGTTCTTCTATAAGATCTGATTGTAATAAATCATTCTTCTGAAAATTACTATCATCATTTGTACTAATAATAAATTCTGGCTCTCTTTCTAATTCTTCTGAAGAAAAACTATATACCTCGTCTTCTACAGGAATAGGGGTGAGATCTAGAGACTCTTCTGATAATAAATAGTTAGTTTCTTCATTTGTTAAATCGTCAGATAATTTTTTATCTTCTACTACTTCCTTGCCTTTTGATGATATGATATCTTTAAATAGTAAAATAGTGCTATCATTATCAAGGGCTTTACTTACTTCAATATCATTTTCATTTGATAATATAGCATCATCTAATGATGGTGAAATTTTAGTTAATTCTGTAATATCTGGTAATTGTACATCTCCCAAATCCAATCTAATAAGAGAGGCAAATTGTGGTGTATTGTACTCTTCTTCAATCTTAAGAGGTATTTCTATTGGATGGTCTATAGCTTTTTCTTCTTCTATAGGGTCATCGGTCAATAAAGACTCTATATAGTCTACATTACGTGCATTTTCGATATCTTGCATATCTTGTATATCTTCTACGTTAGGAATCATTAATTCTTGTATAAGTTCTTCTGATTCTAGTTTATTTTCAGATAAAACTGTATCATTGATTGCGAGTTGACCCAAAGGATCAAATGCTGGTTCTGTATCTACTAGTGAAATAGTGTCATTGACTGGTGCTTGACCCAAAGGATCAAATACTGGTTCTGTATCATTATTGATTGGAGCTTGCCTTAAAGGATCAAATATTTGTCCTATATCAAGTAATATTTCAAAATTATCGTCAGACATCTCTTGGGGTATGATATTACGAATACTAGACTCGTTTTTTAATGCTAAAATTTCTCGCTCAAAATCTTTAAGTATAAAATTAGATATCGCTTCTGAAGGTTCTTTATCTACAAATGCATCATTTTCTTCTTTTTCTAGCTTTTTATAATACGCATTAGCTAATTCTAGTTGCTTTTTTTGGAGTTTTTCTTTTAAGGATAAAGTAGCATCCTCTTGTCTTTTCATGGTTCTTTCGACCCCACTCAGCAAGAGTCTTTCAGTGTCTGTAACTTCTATATCTTTATTATCCACTTTTTCATGATTAGAAAAATCAAAATGTTCCAAAGAAAATGCTGGTAGTTCTTGTCCATCATCATCTAATTCGTTTAAGAGAAAAGGTGTATTACTTACGAAAGAGCTTACAGGAGGGAAATTAGAGATATGTTGAGGAATTGTTGGTGGCTCTGCATTGAATACAATTTCTGCTGATTCATTTATAAGATCGTGAACTGTTGATTCCACTGCTTTATCAGTAACATCATCTAATAGAGTGTTAGTGTCAAATATTTTATCAGTACCAAAAGTATCTTCACTTTCATCGGTAGTTTCTTGAGTTTCATTGGTGGTCACTGTTTCTAAAACACCACCCATTTCATTATCTTCATCCACAATTCCATCAGAAAAGGATAGTCTTTTGACTTTAGGTTGATTTCGAATAAAATCTGTTAAAGGTACTCCAGAATCTTTCACCCAGTTACTTGTAGGTAACATTGCTTGAAAAGATTGGTCTAGTTCATCAAGTCCTTCTGTGACATTTTGAATATCTTCTACTAAAGTAGAAGTCTCTAAAACTTCTAATGATCTTGATTTTAGAAAATCATTCTCTTCTATTTTATCATAAAAAGAGCTAGATACTCTCAAATAAGGAGATAAAAGATCTACTTCCACTTCTCTAAGTAAGTTATCTTGTTTTGTTGCAAGAGGTTTTTTACAAATAAATACAGGGGGAGTTTGCTCTGAAGATTCTTTCTCATCAATTTCTTGTAAAAAACTTGGTAATTGAGATGAATATCTAAAATTACTAGAATCTAATTCATCTGTTAAAGTATCCACAGCACCATAGTGCATATTTTCATCATGAGTAGCTTGATACTGTTGAGGTATTTCTTCTATACTATCATTAATAGGGATTCGTAATTCTGAATCATTAGAATATTCTTGAGGTAATTCATCTCTATACTCTCCAGACTGTTCCGTTGCTAATACAGGTTGAGAAGCTTTATTTAAAGAATGTAATATTTTTGCCAATTGTTCGAAAGGGTAAGCCCATATCTTTGTGAGTAATACTATCAATAAAGCAAAAACAATAGGAATCATTATAAAACTAGGAATAACACTAGTCATCATATGTCCTATAAGAGCTCCAAATACTCCTCCAGTAAGAAAAGAAAAATTAGAGGTAATCAAAGAAAAAAATACAGAACTAAGAAGCGCAATACAATGAGCAAGAGTAAAACGAATTAATAATTCTTGAGGAGTAACACCTACTAAAATACGTATCCCCACCCATAAAGAAAATAACACCCAAATCCAAGAGGAGTATCCATAAAAAAATACAAAAGGAGAGGCTATTTGCACTCCCAAAAATCCTAAGGTATTCATGTATGATGAGTTTATAGCTGTTGTATAAAAAACTAAATCATTTGGAGAAAACTTCACTAGAGAGATCATCAATAAAAGAGAAAACAACATTAAAGCGTAAGAGATTACAACTTTTAAAATACCTTTGAACATGTATACACCTACAACTTTATAAAATAACAAATAGAAGCACTGCCCCTATTATAAAACAATACACAGAAAATAAAAACAATTTACCATGTTTTAATATACTAATTAAGAATTTGAGTGAGAGTAATCCCACTATAAAAGATACAATGAATCCAATAAATAAATAAGTAAAGGATAATGTTGAGTCACCAACTTTTATATAAT
>CAMQSH010000237.1 GCA_947036575.1 uncultured Brevinema sp.
CTTTAAGTATTTACTATATTTAAGTTAGCAAAGTAAAAAGCCCCACCACTAGGATAGGACTTTTATATTAATCTAATTTATTTACTAATACAATAAAGCTATACAATTAATTTATTGAGATGGTATTGGTCATAATCAGAAAGAGTCTGTATATATTTTGTTAATACTGGAGTTCTTTCTAAATTATTATATTCATCAAACAATACGTTTTTTAATTGATTATCTGTCTTTAATTTATGTAATAAATTAATATTAAGTCCAGCTTTAATGTATCTAATGTCTTCATCACCATCAACCCCATACATTAAAAAATTATATTGTTCTTTAGTTATTAAACTATATTCATGCATAAAAGTAATGAATCTACTTAACTTATATGATATAAAATCTTGTTCTATTTTAAGCTTAATTACGGCTAAATTGACCAACTCTTCTTCTGTTTTATTTCTCAAATCAACATAAACTCGTAAATTACTAGGATAATTCAATGAAGATCTTGGGATTTCCCCGTAACCTTTTCCAATATAAAATTCACTGTCGTTCTTTTTGATTTGATCTTTAAAATATCTAACTTGGTTTAACACACGTTCAGAAAATGGATAATGTCTACTGTGTAAAAAATAGTTTATATAGTAGTTTCTCGCTTTTTGATTTTCTAATCTTAAAAACTCAAAATCATTTTTTACAGAATAATTTCCAATATTAATATCGCTATTATTTAGATCTATGTTAGGATCAATGACATTTTGAATAAATATATAATAAATTAGATTTATAGGGTCTATAGTGTTTGGTTGTTGCATAGTATCAATATTTTGTTGAATTTTCTCTATTTTTGAATCGAATTCACCATAAAATGTATTGATATTATGGTGAATTAATCTTGATTTTAATGATCTGTCATTGGTATCAGTAGCTATTTTTTCTAATTCTAGTATTCTAATTTCAGCTTCATTAAGTTCACTTTTATTTTTTAACATAGGGTTTTCTATTTTATCTTCAAAAGATGAACTTCTAAAGTTTTCAATCATATTTGACATAAGTCCATTTTTCATATCATAGTAATCTAAATTAATAAAATGGACTTTTGGAAGTAACATAGCAATAGAACCAGTCTGACCAAAGATTATATTTAATCTATTAATTCTACCTATAAGATTGATAAAAGATTGTTTAGACTGATACCTTCTACTCATAATATACAAATTATCAATAGGTAAATTAATGCCCTCTAATATAACAGTATTAGCAACAATGTACTTTAAAAAATCAAGATTTTTAAATTTATACTCAATATATTCTTTAATTTCATCGGGTAATTTCCCATGTAGATAAATACATCCTTTTTTTATCATTTCAATCATTTGAAATTTAGGATGAATATATTCCGATAATAGATCAACTAATATTTTCACATCATCATTTTGAATGTTTGGTAAATTTATCACTATTTCTTTGGCAAATATTTCAATCTTTCTAGGAGAAACAATGAAAATAAAGTTTTTCTTTTCAGCGTTTTTTATAATGTATTCAAAATGTGAGGTGTAACTTATATCAGTTAAACTATAAAAATTTCCCAAGAAACGATTGTATACACGACTAGAGCCATCTCTTAGGTACTCAATATACTCTGGTTCTTTCATTGAATATCTTATTTTTTGTTCGTATATCGTGGTGTTTGATAATGAGATGTTATTAATATTATCAATCAAAGGTGTTAGATAAATGTTTTGAGCATTTGGTTTGTTTATTTTATTTAGTTTTAAAACTCTAGTTAATAAAATACTTCGTTGATCTTTTTCTAATAAATGATGTGCTTCGTCTATAAAAAGTAAATCAAAAAACTTTTGGTATTTATCAAAAAATCTTAAAGCTCGTTCTTGGGTGAAAATTGCAATAAATTTATCTTCAGAATCATACATTTCATCATGTAGTAAAATTTTATATGGTAAATTAGCTTCTTTAATTAATTTATAAGTTTGAGTGAGTAAAGATTTACTTGGTACAATAATTCCGATTTTTGAAGATTTTTTATGTTCAATAATAGATGTGATTAATTTACTTTTACCATAAGATGTCGGGGCTACATAGGCTACATCTGTATCATTATCTGTAATATAATTTATTATATTTTCTTCTAAATGTTTTTGTTCTCCTGTTAAAACGTTGTTTTCTTTGTCGGAGTATAATACTCTAGACCATATATTAGAAAGTTCACTTGTTATAGAAATAGCAACTGAACTATTATCAAATTCTTTTATAATTAAGCTAGCAACAGGATATAATCCCATGTTGATAGCATAGTCATATAAAGGTTGGTAATCCTGATAAATTATAGAATATTTAAGAATAATATAATATGCAAATTCTCTATAACCTCGTAGTCGATTATCATCTGTATAAAATTTTAATAACATCAAAGCAACTGTTAAAATAAAACTTTGTTCTTTTTCTGTTAAAGAATTATTAATTGTTAATTTCTCTATTATTAGATTAAATTCATTATTTTTTGATAATGCTGTAAATTGTATTTTTTCTGATCTATTCATACTAATTACCTTGATTTAAATAATCTATAAATTCTTGAAAGATATTATTTGTAGAATGAAAAACAATGATATCCTTATAATTCTTAGAAAAAACAGTGCTGTCCTCTGACATGGTTTCGTTAGCAAAATTCTGATATGAATTTGAATTTGAAAACACAGTACCACATGGTATGATATTACACTCATTAATTAGCAGATAGTTTTTTTTGGAATATTGTTTTAACGCTTTTATAACTAATTGTTTTATATTTTGTGTAGTTTGTACATCTGCATGACTAACATTATTGTAAGCCTCTTTCCAGGGGTCATTAGAGGACTGTCCTCTTAATTTGTTTTCTAAATCAAGAACAGCTTCATTTATTTTTTTACTATGGGAAATACCACGAGTGTCGTGTTTTCCAGATTTACTTTCCATAATCCATAACACTTTATCTCTACTATAAAGTCCATCAAAACCTTTTTTAATTGACTTTTCTGCCATATTAAAGAATAAGCACTCTTGTTTGATATTTTCTTGAGATAAAACTAGATGAATGAAAAATTCAGAAATCATACCATGCTGAATTTTTTCAGATTTAGTAATAATGCGATCATATAAGTCTTTTTTTACTGTTCTTATACTGTCTTGTAGGTCTGTTTCACTAAATCTAAAACTATCAATACCTTCACATATCATTATTATTTGTTGGTCAATTTTGTTTTTTAATTCATCAGTTAAACTATCAATATTTAATTTTAGGATTGGCTTATTCTTCACTTGATATTTCTCGTACATCTACCCACCCTCAATCACACTAATATCATCTTTATCCATACCATAGAGAGAATAG
>CAMQSH010000238.1 GCA_947036575.1 uncultured Brevinema sp.
ACGCATAAATCCTCTTTTTTTCAATCGCTAAATTTTAATTAAATTATATAAAAATGCATACTATTCATACATCATAATATGAATAATCGTATTGGTCAAGTATATTTTTATATTTATCCTTTAATTATCGTAATTTTACCTATCATAAATAAAGTATTCTAACAATTTATTTTCTACTTTGTATTTTTTTAAAAAATATGCTACAATAACACATATTATTTATCATAATTAAGGATATAGTCATGAACATTTTATTAGCTACACAAAATAAACGTAAAATAGAAGAGATAACTGCTATATTATCCTCTCTATCTTCTATAAATATTATTATTCCTAGCCAATCTTTAGATATTCCTGAAGGAGATAGATCTTATATAGAGAATGCTCTCCTAAAAGCTAAAGCATGGTCAAAATTATATCCAGATCATTATATTTTAGCAGATGATTCTGGATTAGAAGTTTTTGCCCTTGATAATGCCCCTGGAGTCATTTCTGCTGAATATGCTGGCAAAAACGCTACCCATCAAGAACATATAGACAAATTATTACTAGCCTTGACAGATATCACAAACAGATCTGCTTTATTTATTTCTTATATTTTGTTACTATCTCCTCAACAAGAAATATTTTTTTCTCGTGGAGAATGCTATGGAAATATCACTACCAAACAATCTGGAAACAAAGGTTTTGGCTATGATCCTATTTTTGCCCCTTTACAATTTAATAATCAGCAAACACTTGCAGATCTAACACCAGAACAAAAAAATAGTATCTCTCATCGTTACAAAGCTTTAACAGGATTAAAAGATTATTTACAGTATATAAAGGTATAAAAATGGATAATATAAAAAAACTCATTCAACAACAATTCACTGATGAACATGTGTCTTCTATAAATACTACTCAAGACAATAATCAAAATACAGATCAGCCAGTTTCTTCTATTAATAAAGATAATAAAGAAAATCATCAAGATCTAGCTTCATCAGAAAAAAATATAGAAGAAGAGGTAAAAACTCCTATGGATAATCAAAAAACATCATCTACTAAAGATACTAAGGTTAAAGAAAAAATGCAAGAACCAGCTCTAATTTTTATTCCACCTGTACCGACAGATCCTCAATTATTAGAATTATACAATACTTGTCTTACTTGTAAAGCTTGTGAATTATGTGATTCTGCTTTAAATTTAGTTTTTGGTGATGGTAATCCTAATGCTCAACTCATGGTCATCGGAGAAGCTCCAGGAGCTGATGAAGACGAACAAGGAAGACCTTTTGTTGGAAGAGCTGGACAATTATTAATCAAACTCTTAAACAAATACGGTGTCCAACGTGAAGAGATTTTTATTGCGAATATTCTAAAACATAGACCTCCCAACAATAGAAATCCTCTTTCTTCAGAGATTAGTGCTTGTACTCCTTTTCTAAGAAAACAAATAGAAATTATACAACCAAAATTACTTATTACCTTAGGAAATTTTTCTTCTCAATATATCTTAGAAACAAAAACTGGGATCACAAAAATTCGTGGTGTTGTTCAAGAGTCATCTTATGGTATGGTTATGCCTACCCTTCACCCATCGGCTATTATTAGAGGTGCTTATCCTGTTGATTTATTAGAAAAAGACGTAGTCACCGCACTACAATATATAGGATATGACGTTAAATTAGAGGATTAAAAATGCACGAACCTTGGCTATTAGCAGAAGTTGTTTTGAATGTTCCTCTCCATAGTACTTTTTATTACATCATTCCTAAAGAATTACAAGATCAAGATATCGCTCTCAAACGTGTTGCTGTTCATTTTGGACGTAGAGAAGATATTGGCTTTGTCATGCGTATTCTTAAAGAAGAAGAAGTCACCACAAATCTTAGAGATTTAAAATCTGTTAAAGAAATAGAAAGTGTTCTTGATGCTCAGCCTATCTTTACAGACGATTTGATAAGTCTTGGAGAAACGGTAGCAGAATATTATCATGCCCCTATAGGAGAAGTGATTTTTACTATGCTCCCCCCTCTAAAAGAACCAAAACATTTTACCAATCCTTATATCTCCGATCAAAAAGATTTTACGCCCAATGAAGAACAACAACAAGCTTTTGATATCATGAAAGACTCTGTAGGCACTGCCTCGACTTTTTTATTACAAGGAGTTACTGGTAGTGGAAAAACAGAAGTCTACAAACTTCTAGCCCGAGAATGTCTTTTAAAAAATAAAAGTAGTATTATTCTTGTCCCTGAGATTGCACTCACCGATCAAACCTTACGCCGTTTTTCAGAAGAATTTGGAAATAATATTGCTTTATTTCATAGTAAGCTCAGTCCAGCAGAGCGTTCTAGTGAGTGGCTTCGTGTCCTCAAAGGTGATGCCAAAATTGTTATAGGACCACGTAGCGCTATCTTTGCTCCAGTTAAGGATCTAGGATTAATTATCTTAGATGAAGAGCATGACCCCTCTTATAAGGCTATGGATTCCCCTCGTTATCATGCACGAGGGGTAGCATTTATGAGATCTAAAAAAGAAAAAGCTCTCTTACTCTTTGGCTCAGCGACTCCTAGTATAGAAAGTCGTTACGCCTCCGATCAAGGGCTCATTGCAAAGATCCAGCTCATTAATAGATTTAATAATATTGATCTTCCAGAAGTACAGATTGTTGATCTAAAGGAAGAAAAAACGGGCAACACTTTTTTATCAGAAACATTATTCAAAAAACTCGTAGACACCTTATCACAACAAAAACAAAGTCTTATCTTCCTCAATAGAAGAGGCTATTCTCCAAGTTTGTTGTGTCAAGATTGTGGATTCTTTTTTAAGTGTCCTAATTGTGATATAGGAATGACTTGGCATAAAAGAGACGGTATGGTCAAATGCCGTTATTGTGAATTTGAAGATAGCGCTCCTAATAATTGTCCTGAATGTGGTGGTTTTAATATCAAAGATATCGGCTATGGTACAGAAAAATTAGAAGATTCCTTACAAACTTTACTTCCTTCTGCTCGTATATTGAGACTAGATCTTGATACTGCTAAGAAAAAAAATGGATCAGACAAAGTCCTCAAAGCTATGCAAAATCATGAAGCTGATATTTTGGTAGGTACACAGATGATAGCCAAAGGTCATGATATCGCTAACATCACGCTTGTTGGGGCTTTGTTCCCTGAGATTATGTTGTCTTTACCTGATTTCAGAGCATCAGAACGTACCTTCTCTCTCTTATCTCAAGCAATAGGCAGAGCCGGTCGTCGTGATACACAAGGCTATGCTATCATCCAAACCTACCTTGCTGATCATTTTGCCGTGCAGTTAGCAATCACTCAAGACTATGAACAGTTTTATAAAGAAGAAATACAAATACGAAAAGAATTTAATTA
>CAMQSH010000239.1 GCA_947036575.1 uncultured Brevinema sp.
TCTATCAAATGATCTATTAACTCTATTTGTTATTACCATCTCTGTCACATTTGTAAATACATTTGTTCTATCAAATGATCTATTAACTCTATTTGTTATTACCATTTCTGTCATATTTGTAAATACATTTGTTCTATTAAATGGACTATTGATTCTATTTGTTATTACCATTTCTGTTAGGTTTGTAAATACATTCGTTCTTTCAAATGGTCTATTAATCCTATTTGTTATTACTATTTCTGTCACATTTGTATAAAGATTCGTTCTTTCAAATGGTCTATTAATCCTATTCGTTATTACCATTTCCACCAAATTTGTAAATACATTCGTTCTTTCAAATGGTCTATTAATCCTATTTGTTATTACTATTTCTGTCACATTTGTATAAAGATTTGTTCTTTCAAATGGTCTATTAATTCTATTCGTAACCACTCTCTCTACCACATTTGTGAAGACATTAGTAACATATTTATGTATATTAATAAAGTTTGTTAATTCTCTTTCTGTTACATTCGTAAGAACATTTGTTCTATCATGTGTGATATTAATAAGATTTGTTATTACTTGCTCTGTCACATTAGTTCTAACTGCATTCATCGTATTAGTAATAACAGCATCTATCATATTAGTTTGAATAATTTGGAGGTTAGTAATCCAACGTGGTGCAATTCTCAAACGTGTATTAGTTATAACTTTATCTACTAATTTATAAGCATCATTAGTACGCACATTATCTATCCAGCGAGGCACTAATTCTAAACGTTGATTAGTTATAATTTCTCTCATTACATTCGTAACCAATTCATTAGTATCAATTGATTGATAAATAGATTTCCATGATGGAACAATCTCTATATATCTTTTCTTAATAATATTTTCACGCCAATTTGTTTCGTTGTTAAGTCCATATTCTAGATATCTATTTGTAATATCTCTATAAATTACATTAGTAATATTTCTTGGTCTATTAACAAAATTATAATTAGTACGCCATAGTGGAGATAATTCAATTTTTTCATTAGTAACAACATGATCCACAATATTAGTAACAAGATTGGTGATATCAATATTTCTATAATTAGTACGCCATAATACCACAGGTTCATAAGAAACAACATTATTTGTCTCCCAAACTTGTACAGCATTAGTATGTATATTTGTGAGGAATTCTTGACTAAAAATTGTATGATTATTGGTTAAAGTATTTGTTTCTACCACAAAAACTCTATTTGTTAGTACTCTTTCTGTTTGATTAGTATATTCTTGAAGAACCACATTAGTAAGAGTAACTAATTCTACTCTTGGACCTACATCAGTCAAAGGAACTAAGATAGAATATTTATTATTAGCAGGTACGGGTACAGGCATAGGAGGAAGAAAAGCTATCCCATCTAAACTTGGCTCTGAAACTGCTGTTCTAGGAAGATTGTTCAATTCCATAATCTCATCAATAGAAGGCCCTTTCGGGGTACGTAAACTAACTACAGGCTGAGCTTTAATGATAGTCTCAAAACTATTTGCAATCCACGGTACTGATTGCATACTAACGACATTTTGCTTGCTTAAAGAAACTAAATATTGATCTGCTATACGAGATTCTGTAGTTCTAGAAAAACGTAATCTTAACAGACTAAATACATATAGAGCTTCTCTATATTGTTTACTATGATAAAATGATTTACCTGCGTTTAATAGGATTAATCCTCCATTATCATATGCCCATGGTCTTAATTCTGCTGCCTTTTCAAGAACAATTAGAGCATTTTTATAGCCTCTTATAGCGATTAAAGCCTCAGCATAAAGCATATATGCTTGATAAGCTGCTTCATTATTAGGACCTGTTTTTAAGAATTCTCTAATAAGAGTAATTGCTTGATTTGGTTTTTGGGAATCCAGTGCTATCATTGCTCTTAAGTAAAAGGAGTAAGGAGATTCTGATAATTCTAGAACTTCTATTGCTGCTTCAGGACTATCTAATATATAGTAGATATCCCCTAATCGATCCAAAATTAGATCTTTATGAGGGAAATTAGGGAAACGTTCTTTAATAGTAAGTAAGATACGTATTTTTCTTCTATAATCTGTTTCAGAAATAGATAATACATACAAAGCATAAGGGGTATAACTAGATTCTGGATATTGTCTAATTAAATCTCTATATAACACTCTAGCTTTTTCGTATTGTTTATTTCTAAAAGCAATAGTCGCCCTATTATATGTGATATAAGCTTTTGTATCATTTGGGGATAAATTAAGAGGTCCATCTGATTCTTCGATAGGAATAATTAATTGTTCTGAACCTGGAATTTGACGAGAACGAGCAGGTGGAATTAATGGAGCAATAATGTTATTACCACCCAAAGATTCTGGTCCCACATCTTGTATAAATAGTCTATCACCACTTTGATTCCATATAGTATTTATAGATTCATCTAGAACATCATTAGCACTAGGATTAATAATACCTTGTGCAAAATGAACTTGGTTAAGAATAAATATGCTTATAACAATAATCGTTTTTTTCACGCTGTTGCTCCATCAAATCTTCTAATATTTATATCAAATATTTAAAATAATACTTTTTAAGATTCGGAATATAGATATACAGATCTTAACCCATTTAAAAAATTTTATCAACATATTTTATAAAAATCTTCTATAATTATAGAAGATTTAAAAATAAAACACCCTATGAATATTCATAGGGTGTTTTATTTTCTTATTATTTATCGACTGTGAATTGCATCTACAGGACATACTTCTACACAAGCAGCACAATCAATACAGGTACTCTCATCAATCACACGTGCTCCGTCGCCTTCACTAATACAAGTTACAGGGCATACTGATTCACATGCTGCACAGTTGATACAAGAATCATTAATAAAATGTGGCATAAAATTCTCCTTTTTAAAAGATTTCTCTTTTGAAATATATATATATTTTTATATTTTGTGAAATTTTATATAAGAAATCGGTCTTAAAGGACTCATTTTTCTATAAAATAATGTTGGGAAACTTTCGAATATATTTTCTTGAACCACAGGGGTAAATACACTTGTCCATTGAGGAAATTGAGTTAATATTTCTGCAACAGAATCTGCATATTCTTTAATATCAGTAACAAAAGACAATTCTCCACCCTTTTTTAATACTCTGACCAAATCAGTAACAAAAGAAGGTCTAAAAAGTCTGTTTTTCCACTGTCTCTCTCTCAGCCAAGGATCTGGAAAATTAATATGAATAATATCTACAGAATTTGCAGGAAGTATTCCTAAAACATCTTGTCCATCATCTGCAAATAAAATAAAATTATCATTTTTTTCTCTAAGCAATCTTTTTTCTGTTTTTATTG
>CAMQSH010000240.1 GCA_947036575.1 uncultured Brevinema sp.
GCACACACTGGCAGCCCCTCCTCACTGGGTTCAAACATCGAGCTGTGGTACAAAAGAATTTTTCTGCCGCCTTGATGTTTCTGATACAACACTGCGTTAATACACTCCCCCTTATCAGAGACATCAAGGTGGAACTGTGAATCATAGTCTGGCGCTGCTAACGCGGCAGCCCCATGTAAAGCCTGTTTGAGATGAGAGAAAGCTTGTTCCGCAGCTGGGGACCAGGTAATCGGTGATTTCAGATTCCGGGTCCCCGCTTCCGTAACAAGCGCTCTCAGTGTGGTGGTGGTGTCTGTATAGTCAGGGACATATTGTCGGCTGAAATTACAGAGTCCTAGGAATGACATCATTTCCTGTACAGTGGTTGGTCTGGAATGGTTTAGAATTGTCTCTTTGGTTTCCGGGGTCATTGCCCGGGAATCCTCTCCAATGGTTCGTCCCAGAAAGGTTACTTTATTCTGGACGAGACTGAGTTTAGATTGTTTGCACTTGTAACCTGAGGCCGCAAGCGCCTTCAGGACCGTCATGGTGGACGTGACACATTCCTCACGGGTCTCTGCCGCGATGAGGAGGTCATCAACATACTGTACAAGAACTGAGGCCCCCTCTAATCTGACCCCTTCTAGGTCTTTTCGCACAAAATCATTAAACAACGTGGGTGTGCTTCTGTACCCCTGTGGCATACGAGTGTACGTGAGATGTTCCCCATTCCAGGTAAACGCAAAAATGGGACGCGAAGCAGGATCTAAATGGATACAGTAAAAAGCGTTTGCCAAATCTAGCGTAGAAAACCACTTATGTGTCGGGGTCACCTGTAGTAGCGCTGCCTGTGGGTTGGGGACCCTCTCTGGGGGCCCCGATGTCCGCGTGTTAACCTCGCGTAAATCATGCGCCATGCGCCAAGTCCCATCAGATTTTTTAACAGGTACAATAGGAGTATTCCACGGGGAATCTGACGGTATAAGAACCCCGGCCCCTTTTAGGCCTTCCACGGTGCGAGTGATCCCTTCGCGCGCCCCTTCCCGTACATTATACTGCCGGCGGTTTACTGGTGAGGCACCTGGCAAAAGGGGTACCCCTACCGAATGTTGCGTTGACCCCATATCATAAGGCCCTTGTGACCACAGTGATTCTGGCAGCGTGGTTAAAAGATCAGCCACGTCTTGAGGTACCGGATTAGTAGAGACCGCCTTTGGACCAAGCTCTGCGCGGGTGGTTCGTTCCCCCACCACCCAGACTGGCCGTCTGATGGTAGAGATCCGAAGCATTACCCCGCCTTTTTCTCGGTGTACCAAGGCGTTGTTGGTAGGTTCCCACTCCGCCGCCAGGCCCCGGGCTACCATCGGCCCCAGGGCCGCGGGTTTGAATGAGCTGCCCACCGCCAAGGTCAAATGGGGCACCGAGTCTGTCACAGAAAAATAAGAATTAATGTCATCATTTAAAAGAGCTGTTGCCGCCACCCCCTCTGGTCCTATGTACATATCTTGATGGGAAATCTCCATCCGGGCCCCCTCCAGGTGAGTAAGCCAATCATGTAAGTACACATCATCTGGTTGATGTAATACTGCCATTGTGGTATGAGGGGGGTCAGCGGGCGTGTAATAAGTCCCCGGGACCACCCCCTGCCATTCTTGCCAATCAGTGAGGATGGAGGGTTGCCCCTGACCAGGTTCTAGACGCAGCCAGTAGATTTCCAATTGCTGCAAAGGTGGTGGAACAACAACAGGGAGAAACATAGTAGGCTGATCCCCCTCACGTTCCCTGTCTACACATGTAATAGACACACATAATCTGGAGAGAATATCCCTCCCCAGCAGGGGGACAGGACACGTTTCTGAGTAAATAAAAGAGTGGAACATGGTTCTTAACGGTCCACTAACCATTAATGGGACAGTAAAGTAATTTAACATTGGTTCCCCGGAGAAACCGATTGTAGAGAGGGTGCGCTCTGTAAGAGGTGGGGGTTGTCCTTTTATCCTGCCAATGGTAGATACTGTTGCTCCTGTGTCAACCAGAAATTTAACTCTTTCCCCGTTCACTAATAGAGGAAGATAAGGATCCTTATTATCTAAAAGAATATGTTGGGGTCCCTCAGGCTTCTCCGGGGTGTACTATGCCGAATAATAGGGGTTCTGGGACCAGGCGGGGAAAACCCCCGCCTCTGGCCCCTGCGGCTGAGGGGGTTGTGCCTGAGGAGCCTGCGGTGGCTGTCCACTAGGGAGCTGCCCCTGATAGGGTGCTTGATACCCACCTCCGTTCAGATAACCTCCCGGAGGCCCTCCCCCACTCTGATGCTGGGGAGGGGGACGGCGTGGTTTATGGGGGCAGCGGTTTCGAAAGTGCCCCACCTGCCCACACCCATAACAGACATGTTGTTGCATAGGTCTATATCCCTGATTCCCCATGGGTCCTCCTGGGGGACCGGTAGGTGGTCCGGTGGGTGGTCCCACTCCAGGGGTCGGCACAAACTGCCATTGCCCCTGCGGATCTGGCGTACCTGGAGCGGGAGCACCCTGTGTCACCATCTGTTGTGCGTTTTCCCCTGGGGGACCCGTCCCATGTTTAGCTTTTTCTGTTTTTATCTGAGCCTTTAACAGCTGCACTTCAAGTAGCTCCTTTGCAGAAAGCGTCTCGTCTTTTTTTTCCTCCCACCGGTTCAAATGATGTTTAACAATCCCCTCCCAGTCCCCATGGTCCATTCTGTCAAGGTTGGGTGTGTCTAGGAGTCTGTCCTGCACCTCCTGTGGGAGGAGGCCAGTCAGCTCTTTTCTAAACAGGGGGGAGTCCCGCCCCCTGGGGTTGTGGCCTGTCCTGTCTAACCACTTGTCCTGGCAGGTCTGCACAAAGTCCGATGGTCCCCCTTTTCCTCTTAGGTATTTGTACCCCGTCAATCCCATCCCTGACCCCCGTTGAGGATATAAGTCTCGCAGAACGGCCCACCAGTCGCCCCGATGTGAGTCAAAAGCTTCTCTGTCTGGCTCTCGGGCTGTTCCCGCAGCCCTATCAACCGCTTCTCCTTCTGTCAGCCCCAAGGCCCTCCCCACCAGAGCACGCACGTCAGCTAAACAAAGTCTCGTCCCCGCCGTCTCGTGCTCTAAACGGCGGATCCAGGGGGACGCCCCCTCCCTCAAAGGGGGGAGGGCATCCTCCAGAGAGCCCAAGTCACGGTGTCCCCATGGTACATATTTCTCCCTCCCCGAGCCTGTGTCTATTAGGGGGGCCAGCAATGACTCCCCTCCTGTCGCCCCGCCTTCACTCCCTCCTAGTTTGTTCTCTGTCTCTGCCTTTTTTCTTTTTTCTTCATGCTTCTCCAGTAGTTGCTTTCTAATCCCTTCCTCCTGCCACACTCT
>CAMQSH010000241.1 GCA_947036575.1 uncultured Brevinema sp.
CTTCTATATCTGATAAAGTAACATTATAAGAATTAAAAAATCCTTGTAAGGCTTTGGTGGGATTTCCTTGTTCATCATAGGCTACTTTTATTGAAGGCCCTTTTTGTTCTATTATTCTATCCTTCCCTTTTGAAGGACACCCTTCTATATAAAAAGCTAGGCGACGTGGTGTTATAAAATAAGTAATAGATTTAGATGCTATCCCATATTTAGATAATAATACAGGTAATTGATCTTTTATATACTGTGATGTATTCGGTAATACTCCATGTGGAATTTCTTCAATAAGCATTTCAAATATAAAATTAAGCATTTATTACTCCTCATGATTGTAAAATTAATTTATATTATAAATTAATTTATGGTAATTTTCAATATAAAGTATTAACTTTATCTAAAAAAAATTTATTAAAGACTTGAGTTGAACGATAGAATGTACTATTATATATTTTAGATAGTACTATTTTTAAATATGATTCTTAGATGATCTCTTTTATATAAATCTATGATATCTTCTAAAGATTGATTTTTTTTATTCATCCCATAGAGAAGAGCTCCTTGAGCAATTAAATAGTCAATAATCATGATATTAGAATCATTTTTTATAGCATTAAAAATAGGTGTTTCATGTTCATTATTATTAATATTAACATCTGCCCCTAAACGAATCAACATTTCAACAATAGTAAAGTTATCTGTTAGTACAGCTAGATGTAGAGGAGTACATCCATTCAAGTCTTGATTATTAATTAATGACCTATCGTGCATCAAAGCCATTTGTATCATTGATATATCTTGAGTGACAACTCCTAAATGCAATAGAGAAAATTCTTTATTATCCAACATATAGTCTTTATTAGGATTCAAATCATCATAAAAGTTTTGTGACTCACCAAAATTAATAAAAAAAGTTTGATTTGTTTCTAAATATATATAGTTTAATTTTTGAGATCTACCTTCTATATTATTGACATTTGGATAAAATAAGCTATAATTATGTTGTATTGCACTTATTGGATTAGATATAATCAGGAATAAACCCATAAAACAAACTAATTGTAACATTTTGTAACCTCTTATTTTCAAAACAAATAAAATATATTGTCAGTTTGTTAACTTTTTATAAACATATTGCCGAAAAACTAATAATATTTTATTGTTTAGTATAATATATGTATTAAAAAAAGTGAAGATAATGTGTTTTAATATTTTTATAAATATTAAAAAAATAAAACATAAATATAATAATACTATTAATAATTTACTTAGGAGAACCTTTCATGAAAAAGCCTAATATTTTTTATCAAATATTTTTACTTGTTATTTTTACAATACTTCCCATAGTATCTCAGGCTCAATACAAATGGACGCCATATGCTGGAGATCCAAAATTCTTAGCTTTAGAAGATGGTATTGACAAAGGTCGTATCATATATCACCAAGCAGCACAAAATTCATCTTCCCTTGCTGGTAATAGAGGATTATTATTCAATGCGACTTTATTTGCTTTCCCATCATTAACAGGGTCTTTTGCTTGGTCTCAAGTACGTGTAAATGTTGGTAAAATATCGTTTTATCCACATATTTTCACTTTTGATAAAGGTACAAGCTCCTTATCATTGGCTATTCTTTATAATATTTCACGTGTATCTCCAGTACGTGGAGTAAGAACTAGACCTAGTTTTACTCCTACATCTCTTCTTCAATTAGAAAAAGAAAAAATGAACTTCACTAAATTAAAATTTGTATCAGAAGGTTTTGAAGCTGAAATCCTTTTACAACCAGGAAATCAAGAAACTGAATTAAGCTTGAGTGACTATGATGTTAATTATAATTATTGGATTAAATCCAGCCCAACTCAAAAAGAAGCTATGGCATTACGTACTTTCTTTGCTCGTCCTTTAAAAACTTTTAACGTTAGAGCATACAGCGATAAAGGTTATTTAGATACAACTTTATCAGGAGCACAAGTTACTGCTTTAGGTGATATTTTTGTTAGCACTGTAGATCTATATCAACGTCTTATTGACCCAAATTATATCAATACTGTACCAACTAATACCAATGTAGTTGTTGAGAAAAAACCTGTTGCTAAAAAACCTGTTGCTAAAAAACCTGTTGCTAAAAAGCCTGCTGCTAAAAAACCCGTTGCTAAAAAACCCGTTGCTAAAAAGCCTGAACCTAAAAAACCTGTTGCTAAAAAAAGACCTGTTAGAAAAAGACAAACTCCAAAAAAAGTAGTAACAACTAACAGACGTCCTAGAGTGACTAGAGTAGTAAAACCTACCTAGACATTATATATTACTATTAAATAAAAATATATAATTAATATCAAATATGGAGCGTAGTAAATGAAATATTTTCCTATAATAATAAGCTTATTTATAATTTCTTGTGGTGTATCGCCAAAATCTTTAGAAGGTCCTTTATATAATCTTACAGAAAAAGGTATAGATCAAATATTTGGTACTATTACTGTTAAACCATTAGATAAAAAAGGTATTATTATCCAAGTTTCTGCAACAAATCTTACTCCAGGAACTTATGGCTTTCATATTCATGAAACAAATCTACTCACACCTTTAGTAAAAACTGATGGCTCTCAAGTTATCGGAGGAATGGCTGGAGGACACTGGGATCCTGATAATACAGGCTTACATTTAGGTCCTAACGGTAATGGACATAGAGGAGATTTACCTCAACTTTTTGTAGATAAAAATGGTATTGTTAATTCTATAATGACTAATACCAAAATTCAATTAGCAGATATCAAAGGTAAAAGTTTTATGGTTCATGGAAATCCTGATAATTATTCAGATGCCCCTCTTCCTCTTGGTGGAAGTGGTCCAAGAATGTATGCGACACCTTTTTAATACGATAAAAAATTTCTATACTAAAAACCCCCAACATCTGTTGAGGGTTTTTAGTATAGGGAAATAATATAAAATATAGGAGTAGTACATTTTTATACTATTTTATAAGGGATACTAATATAAGTCCAGAATATTATAGATAGATTCGAAAATTAATTAATTATTTATAAAAATAAATAATTATATGATTTATGCTTATATCTATTGACTCAGATAAATTTTCACACTATAATATACTTAAAGTATATGTGTTAGATATTTTGGTGTTTGGAGGATTTTATCGTATGTCTTATATAGCCGCTCTTTCTATTTCTCAAAAAAAAATTCTTAATAGCCTATCCATGGCTTTAGGATACCATAATATTGTCACTATTAGTAATTGTATGACAAGAATTCGGATAAATATCAAAGACCCTTCTTTATTAGCTGATAATGAATTTTTTCTCAGATTAAATGCTCAAG
>CAMQSH010000242.1 GCA_947036575.1 uncultured Brevinema sp.
ACTATTAAATAAAGGGCTACCCAGAAGGCAAGGGAGTAATAAGTACTTTAGAATTAAAAAATGCAGGGAAAAGAAAAAAAACACTAAGCTATAATTAGTAATTAATAATAATAATAATAATAATTTATTTAATTTGTAATGCACTTTTCATCGGCACGATCTCAAAGTGCTACAATAAAAACAATAAAAACAATAAAGCAGGGTTAAAATCACTATGTGGTTAGCATTTAAAGGCCTTTCTAAATAAAAAGGTTTTCAGGCCTGTTTTAAAAGAGTCTAAGCTCTGAGCAGCCCTCAGCTGGGTTGGGAGGCTGTTCCAGAGGCGTGGTGCAGCCGAGCAAAAGGCTCGGTCTCCCATGGTGGAAAGCCTGGTCCTAGGGACTTGGAGGAGCAGAGTATTGGTGGATCTGAGGGTGCGGGTGGTGGACTGTAAGGTGATGAGTTCTTGGAGGTATGTGGGTGCAAGTCCATGAATGCATTTATGGGTAAGTAACAGGATTTTGTAATTGATACGGGATGAAACAGGGAGCCAGTGCAGCGATTTGAGGATGGGAGTGATATGTTCGTGTTTACGGGCCCTCATCAGGACCCTGGCAGCGCTGTTTTGGATGTATTGCAGCCTCTGGATGGTTTTGCCAGGTATCCCGATGAGGAGCCCGTTACAGTAGTCCAGCCTTGAGGAAATGAAGGCATGGACCAGTTGTTCTGCTGCTGGGAGGGATAGAGTGGGGCGGAGTTTGGAAAAGTTGCGGAGATGGTAGAATGAAGTTTTGCACAGATGTTTTATGTGATCGTTGAAGGTCAGGTGGGGGTCAAACCGGACTCCCAGGTTTGTTGCTGAGGAGGAGAAAGGAATGATCTGTCCGTCAAAGGTAAGTTGAGATATGGGTGAGGAGTGAACCTGATGTGGGGTACCAATGAGGAGTGCTTCCGTTTTATTGCTGTTTAGTTGAAGGGAGTTGTTATTCATCCATGTCTTGATTTCCTCAAGGCAGGAGGTGAGGGATGACAGGGCTGTGGAGGGGTTAGGGGCGGTTTTGATGTATAATTGTGTGTCATCAGCATAACAGTGGAAGGAGAGTCCGTGTTTGCTGATGACTTGACCGAGGGGGAGCATGTAGGTGGTGAAGAGGATGGGGGCAAGGACTGACCCCTGGGGGACACCACAGGTGACGCGGAGTTTCCTGGACTCACATCCTCCGAGCGAGACATGTTCAGTCCTATCTGAAAGATAGGACTTAAACCACTGTAGTGCGTTGTCTGTCAGTTGGACGATGTTATGGAGACGCTCAAGGAGGATAGTGTGGTCCACGGTGTCGAAGGCTGCGGTTAAGTCCAGAAGGATGAGCAGTGATGGTGACCCTGAGTCAGCGGCCATCAGAAGGTCATTCGTCACCCTGAGCAAAGCTGTCTCGGTGCTATGGGCTGAACGAAAGCCTGACTGAAATTTTTCAAACAGGTTGTTATGTGTGAGGTGGTCCTGGAGCTGTGTGGCAACTGTTTTCTCGAGTATCTTGGATAGAAAGGGGAGGTTTGAGATAGGCCTGTAGTTTGCGAGATTGTCCGGGTCCAGGGAGGGTTTCTTCAGGAGGGGACGGATGACAGCAGCTTTGAGAGCAGGTGGGACATGAGCAGTTTGAAGTGAAAGGTTAACAGCCTGAGTGATAATTGGGGTGAGGATGGAGATGTGTGACTTAAGCAGTGGTGATGGGAAGGGGTCTAAGCAGCAGGTGGTCGGTTTCATTACTCTGATGGTTTTCTCAATTTGGCTCTGCTGAACCTCGGAGAAGCAGGGGAGGGGTAGAGGACTCCCCACCAGGGGGTTGGAAGCAGAGGGAGAGGTGTAACTGGGCAACAGAGAGCGGATGTTGTCGACTTTAGATTTAAAAAAGTCAATAAAGCTGTTGCATCGCTCAACTGTAGCTTCAGTCAGTGAGGGTGATTGTGGCTTCAGAAGGTGGTTTATCGTGGAGAAGAGTTTCTTGGAGTTGCCAGTGTCCCGATTAATGATGTTGGAGTAAAATGTAGACCGAGCATTTTTCAGGGCCTGGCAATAGGCTTTTTGATGCTCACGAAAGGCCAGCTTGTGAACAGTGAGCCCAGTGTGTCTGAGTTGGCGTTCCAGTGCACGGCCAGCTGTTTTAAGTGTTCGGAGTTCCTGTGTGTACCAGGGAGCGGAGCGTTCAAACGTGACCTCACGCGTCTTAACAGGAGCATGAATGTCAAGAACACTGCTCAGGAAGGTGTTGTAATACTCCACTAGCTCGTCCACATTGTCAGAATCTGGGCAGGTGATGCACTGGAGGTCTGTGGCCAGATCCACTGGAACAATCCGTTTCAGATTCCTGAAGGCAATCTGGCGCTTGGGTCTGGGAGATGGCAGCAGAGATGTCAGAGTCATTAGGACCACCTTGTGGTCTGACACCCCAAGATCGAAGACCTCGAGATTCTTAATGGAGGCTGAGTTGGTAATGGCCAGATCCAAGGTGTGGCCTTTGTTGTGGGTGGGAGCCTTGACATGTTGCTGCAAACCAAGACAATCCAGCAGGCTTAGAAATTCTGCTGCCAGAGGACAGGAAGGGTTGTCGACATGGATGTTGATGTCACCAATAATTACAATATTATTTGACATGGTGCAGAGTGATGTGAGGAGATCATGTATTTCAGGGAGAAATGAAGGGTTTGGTTTTGGGGGGCGGTAAATTAAAAGCACTGTCATGGAGTGTGGAGGTTTGCATTTAAAAGCTAAACACTCCATGGAGGTGAAGTCAGACAGTGGAAGAGGTGAGAGTTCCAGTTCAGTCCGGTGGATAATGAGTAGACCACCACCTCTGCCTGAGGTGCGTGCTCTCTCCATGTAGTTGTAACCAGGAGGGCAGACTTCATTCAGCAGAAGGTGATCCCCAGGTTTGTGCCATGTTTCAACTAAACACATAAGGTCAAGATTTTTTTCTAAAATATGATCATGTATGAGTAGGGATTTTTTGTTAAGGGATTGCATGTTTAGCAGTTCCATAGTGACAGGGGACGGAGCTGATGATAAGTGTCTCTGTAAGCTCCGCAGCACAGTGTGATCCACTCCAGATTTTCCAGGTCGCAGGGTGCTGCTTTCACTACAAGTCCCTAGTGCGCCAGCGTTCTGATGACGTCGCCAGAGTGCGACGCGGTCAGCTGGGGACCAGATGGAAGGAACCGTAGCAGGACAGTGCTGGGAGTAAACAAACTTTTTACGGGCACTCCGATGGACATAGCGGGGTCGGCGTAAAAGTCTGTGTTGTCTGATGACTGCAGTGCATGTTGGAGTGATGGAGTTATTGAGGCTAAGCAGCTGCG
>CAMQSH010000243.1 GCA_947036575.1 uncultured Brevinema sp.
GATAAAGATCCAGCTCTTGTAGTCGCTCCTATTAAGGTAAATCTCGGTATAGAAAAAGATAAAGTTTTAGCTCCTGTCCCCTCACCAATAATAATATCTACCTTAAAATTTTCCATAGCAGAATAAAGAATTTCTTCTAGTGTTTTTTTGAGTCTGTGGATTTCATCAATAAATAACACTTCACCTTCTTGAAGGCTCGTAAGTATAGCCATCAGATCGCCTTGTTTATCCAAGGTTGGAGCAGAAGTAATTTTTATAGGAGCTTCTAATTCTGTAGCAATAATATGACTGAGGGTGGTCTTACCTAATCCTGGAGGTCCATATAGGAGCACGTGATCCATTGCTTGATTGCGTTTTCGTGCTGCTTCTATATCTTTGAAAGTTTGACTAATTACAGAATCTAGACATTCTCTTAGATAAACCTCAGTATTATAGACAGGGATAATAATAGATATTTTAGGAGTCATATTATTTCCTTACGATTTTATATATAGTTTTGAGAATAGGATATAGTCTCAGTTTCTTCGATAGAACAACAACAATTTTTTTTATTTTTTGTTTTCTTGATAATTGTCCAAATAGATACCACTTATCGTTATTTTGAATAAAAGAAGGATAAATATAGTCTTGTATAATTTTTTGAGATATAGGATTATCAATATAAAATAAATTTAAAAGAAGATATTGTTCTAATTCTTCTTTGGTTACTTTCATATTTTGTAAGAATTGTAAAACTTGCTCCTGAAAAATTGTTTTATATATAGGTTTTACTTCTTCGTAGTGATAATATAAATATTGAACACGGAATGATAACAAATGTTGTCTATATAATTTATCTTTATTATGTTGTTGCAAGAATAAATAGATATTTAGACATATTTGAGGCATATCTTTATAAGATAGATCTCTTTGACCCATAATAGAATTAGATCTTTGTCTATAATGATAAAATTTTTCATTACAGCTAATGACAGAAGGTTCTACTATTGCAACATATTTGAACCAAAATTCTTCATCTTCGTGTTTTAAGTGTTCTGGAAAAGTGAGGTTGTGGCCAATAAGATCAGAATGTTTAAAGATCTTATTCCATGCAGTAGCACTAGATATATTATGAAAATTTTGATGATCTAGGGTAGTTAAAGTGTCAATATTACAATCAAAATAAGGATCATAAGTTTCTTTTTTTGTAGTATCATCAAAATTTATCACACTAAAAACACCTAAATTAGCTTGGTGTTTGCCCATAAGAGAGAGTATAGTTTTATATGTGTTTAAATCTATATAATCATCACTATCTACAAAAGCAATCCATTCCCCTGATGCATTAGTGATACCAGTATTACGAGCTCCACCGAGCCCAAGGTTTTTATCATGTTTGATATATTTGATACGAGGATCTTTGGCTTGGTATTCAAGGATAACAGCTTCAGAATTATCTGGGGAGCAGTCATTAACGATAATTATTTCAATATCTTTAAAAGTCTGATTAACTAAGGAATCCAGACATTCTTTTAGGTATATTTCAGTATTATAAACAGGTACAATAATTGATAATTTAGGAGTCATATTATTTCCTTATGTTTAAATAGTTTTTAGTATATTTTTTATTTATTCTTAAATAGAATATTGTTCTTTTAATCTTCTGTGTTAAATAAAGTCTGAATATCATCTCTTTGCTGGAATTTTATTCCTAGATGTTCATAAGCTCTAAAAGATGCCACTCGTCCTCTAGGGGTACGCTGTATATATCCTTTTTGGATCAAGTAAGGTTCTATCACATCTTCTAAGGTTTCTATCTCTTCATTGAGAGTAGCGGCAAGAGCTGATACGCCTACAGGACCACCTTGATAAAACTCTATAATAATTTGGAGTAACTTTCTATCAATGGAGTCTAATCCTTCATGATCTATTTCTAATTTTTTTAATGTTTGATCTATAAATTCTGCATGAGCTTCTGGAATATTAGCCACAAGAGCAAAGTCTGAAATTCTTCTAAGCAATCTATTAGCAATACGAGGTGTGCCTCTAGAACGACGAGCTAGAGCTTGAGCGCCCGAATCATCAATATTTACATGAAGAATTGTAGCAGAACGTTTAATAACATCTGAGAGTTCTTGCTCGCTATAAAATTCCATTCTTTCTATAATTCCAAAGCGAGAGCGTAAAGGAGCTGATAAAGATCCAGCTCTTGTAGTCGCTCCTATAAGGGTAAATCTCGGTATAGAAAAAGACAAGGTTTTAGCCCCTGTCCCTTCGCCAATAATGATATCTACCTTAAAATCTTCCATGGCAGAATAAAGAATTTCTTCTAATGTTTTTTTGAGCCTGTGTATTTCATCAATGAATAATACTTCACCTTCTTGAAGGCTGGTAAGTATTGCCATTAAATCACCTTGTTTGTCTAAAGTTGGAGCGGAGGTTATTTTGATAGGAGCGTTCAATTCTGTAGCAATAATATGGCTGAGGGTAGTTTTTCCTAGTCCTGGAGGTCCATATAGGAGCACATGATCCATTGCTTGATTGCGTTTTCGTGCGGCTTCTATATAGATAGCAATATTTTCTTTGATTTTACTTTGACCAACAAATTCGTGTAATCGTTGAGGACGGAGCGTGTCTTCAGCATCGATAGTTTGGAGCTTAGGATTGATTATATTTTCTTCTATCATAGATGGTCTCATTTTGAATTTATATTTTTTATGTTTTAATTAATAGGTCTTTATATCATTAAATCATAGCATACTAACATGCAAATTGTCAATAATTAATAATAGTTTATTCACTAGTGATTCATATTATTTATTCATAAAATATACAGGTGATATTTTTGATATTTTACTTATTAGTCCCTATAATATAAAGTATTCTTTTATAGGGGGAATAATGAAGCTAAAAGATCTGTTTCCAAGACTAGAATTTTCTAAAGATATTACTATTCAAAACATTCAAAATGATTCTAGACAAGTAGACAAAGACACTTTGTTTATAGCGTTTACAGGTTTTGAAGTAGATGTCCATGAGTTTATCGGAGATGCTCATTTTAAAGGGTGTCGCTGTTTTTTGGTGTCTCAAGACAAAACAGAAAATTTGCAAAAAACTTATAGTGATGCTTTATTTATTCCTAGTGAAAATCTCAAAGAAGACATGTCTCAAGTTATCTTAAAATTTTATGATTATCCAGATAAAGAATTAACATTAATCGGAATTACAGGTACTAATGGTAAAACTACCACAGCTACCTTAATCAATCAAAGTTTACGATTGATGGGTGTAAAAACAGCTTTTTTTGGGACTGTGGAATGGCTCGTTGGAGATAATGCTTATCCAGCATT
>CAMQSH010000244.1 GCA_947036575.1 uncultured Brevinema sp.
TTTTATTATTCACAGGATTAATCGCAAAAGCTCCTGTGAAAACACCTGATTTTTCTTTATTCAGTTCTGTTCTTTCCATATCATTTTTAGATTGAGTAACAATAATATAATCTTGAACAGCTTTTTTTTGTGCTTCTGTTGTTATAGTTTCTACCAAATGATGTCCAGGCGATAACACCATATAAGTCGCTCCATAAAGGGTATCTGGACGTGTGGTATAAACAGCGATAGTACTATTAGTACTTTCCTCTGTAAAAACAATTTCAGCACCTGTAGATCGCCCTATCCAATTTTTTTGAAGTAATTTAATAGAGTTAGGCCAATCACATAAATCTAAGTCTTCTATTAATCTATCCGCATAAGCAGTAATTTTAAGTACCCATTGACGAAGATTTTTTTTAATAACAGGATGCCCTGTACGTTCACATACCCCATTAACTACTTCTTCATTTGCTAATACAGTACGAGTTTCTTCACACCAATTTACAGGCATCTGAGCTTCGTAAGCAAGACCTTTTTCAAATAATTTTAAGAAAATAAATTGTGTCCATTTATAATAATCAGCATCATGAGTACAAACTTTTCTATCCCAATCATAAGCAAAACCCAAACTTTTAATTTGTCTTTCAAAGTTAATAATATTTTGCTCTGTTGATTTTAGAGGATGTACACCTGTTTTCATTGCATATTGTTCCGCAGGAAGTCCAAAGGAATCATATCCCATAGGATGTAAAACATTATAGCCCTTCATTCTCAAATAACGTCCATAAATATCTGTGGCTGTATAACCTTCAGGGTGTCCCACATGGAGACCATTTCCAGAAGGGTAAGGAAACATATCTAGTAAATATGCCCTTTTTTCTTTGGGGAAAGATGGATCTTCTGTAACTTTAAAAGATTTATTATCTTCCCAATATTTTTGCCATTTTTGTTCTATTGATTTGAAATCATAAGCCATAGTTAGTCCTCATCATTATAGTATTACCCTTTGAATATCGGATTTATTTATATTTTATTAATAATTTAGCTCTATTATATTAAAAATAAAACCCTCTAACGAGGGTTTTATATATTTGTTAAGAAGGCTCTACTATTATTTGTATAAATTTGAATTTTTTTAATTTGTCTATTCATAATAAATATAGGATATCCAATATCTGAAACCTTTCCCAAGTTTGAGCTAATATCTTGTAAATTTATTATTAATTCTGTTCCTACATTTTCGTAAGTAATATTTTCTACAAAAAATTCTGTATTTTTAGAAAATATTCCAAGACGTAAAATAAGGAATTTTTCGTTGAAAGCACTTATGAGCTTATAAGCAGATTCAGGAATACGATTTTTTTCTGATGAAAGATATGTATCAAGATTTTTCCAAATTTGTAATTTTCCAACAATTAATTTAGGAACGCCTCTATATATTAAAAAAAGTCCATCACCCTCAGATTCTTTAACCGCTTGTTTGACACATGCTGTACTCAATAAAAAAAAGCATAGAACTAATTTATTAAAACCATTCATAATTTTCCCTTTTATCAAAACGAGCACAAACAATATATAAAATACTTCCAAAAACAATATTTATTAATATTTCACCAGGTATTTTTAAGAAAAAATAAAAATCAAATAATAATGTATCCTGATAAATCATGAAAAATACATGATATAAAACATATTTTATTATTGTAACAATAATAATATAAAGTATAAATACAATAATATTTGGTAATTTCGCTATTTTTTGAAAGGGAATAGCACAAGCTCCTGCCAATGTAAATACAAAAGCATTAAGCCCAAATAGTGCACCACTCATTAGATCTAAGATTAATCCCATGAAAAATCCTAATATTTCTCCTTTAAAAGATCCTCTTGAAAGAGCATAAATAATTGTTAATAATAAGAGAAAATCAGGAGATACAGATCTTATAGAAATTACTTGAAAGGATTGGCACAATCCTAGAAAGACTCCTAAAAATAAATAAAAAAAAGAAAATAGATATTTAGATTCCATCATCGATATCCTTAAATTCACTAAAATCAGGGTAGTTATTTACATAATCTAATACAAATACTTCTGATATTTTACTATATTCAAATTCAGATTTAATATATAATATCTGAAAAAATTCTTCTATCACATTCTGACCTATACCTTGGATCTCACCAACATACAAACCTTCTGGATAAATATCACTACCACCAGAAGTGATTATTTGTTCCCCCAAGATAGGAGTTGCTTCAACAGGGATGTAATCTAAAGCAAGATTTTGATGCCAAGACCCTTGACCTCTAAGAACTCCTGTATATCCTGTTTCTTGAGATCTAACACCGACAAAAAAGTTTTTTGCAGTAACTACTTTTACTCTAGTGTAATCTAAACCAACCTCAACTGTCTTACCAACTAAAACTAATTTTTCAGAATTAGGAGATGAGTATACTACAGGCATATTAATCCTAAGCCCATCTTTTTTACCTTTATTAATCACTAGAAAATCTGAAACTAAAGAAGGATCTCTAAAAATAACCTTACTATAATGTGCAGAATATTGTATTTCTTTTTCTAGTCTAAGCATGTTACGAAGATTATCATTTTCTTCTTTTAAATGAGTATATAAACGTGATAATTCTCTATAATATAAAATTTCTTGCTCAGCATTTTCTAACTCTTCTTCAAGTTCTTTAATATTTTTAGCATTTATAAATACATCTACAAGAGAATTTCTTATATCTAGAATTGATTTTTCAAAACTAAATAAAACTCCAAAAAGATGAGATCTTAAATAAATTTTATTTGTATCAATTTTTGTTGACATAAAAAACAGAGAAATTGATAATAAAGCAAAAGCTACAACAAAATTCTTATATCGAATTAAAAATAAGCGCACAATTATTACACTGAGTACGGAGTTTCGTAATACTTAATGTTTTCTAAGAATTTACCACACCCCATCACCACACAAGTTAATGGTTCATCAGCTAAAAAGGAGGGAACACCAGTGTTTTTTGCAATAAATTTAGAAAGACCTCTAAGTAAAGCTCCACCGCCAGTCATTACAATACCTCTATCAATAATATCTGCTGCTAATTCTGCAGGAGTTTGATCTAATGTTAAACGAATAACATCTAGGACCTGGTTGACAACATCTTGTAGTGACTCTCTGATTTCAACACTATCAATAGTTAAAGTTCTTGGTAATCCTGAAATAGTATCACGACCTTTAATATCAATATGCTCTACTGTTTTTAAGGGATAAGCTGATCCAATTTTGATTTTAACTTCTTCTGCAGTACGTTCACCCACACTTAAATTATGATATCTTTTTA
>CAMQSH010000245.1 GCA_947036575.1 uncultured Brevinema sp.
AATCCTATCCCTAAAAATAAATAAAAGCTTTGCCAATAAAATACCTTAGCATCATTCCGTACTACATATTGTTTAATAGACTTTTTTTGTAGCCAATCTATAAGCATGATATAATTAAAAAATATAACAATACTTAATAATAAATATAGTATAAATTCATAAAATTTAAATCTCCACAAAATCCCTTCTGGTAAGAAAAAAAACCCACCAACTAATGAAAAAGCTGTATAAAGAGATAATAATGACACAAGCCAAAAATGGAGTGACCTTATATCATATAAAGACAACAACTTTTGTTTGTTTTTTTTTAAATATGGTAAAAAACCTATTAGTAATCCCAATAAAGTTATACTAATCAAACCTATTATTATCATATAAACTCCTTTATTTTATAGTATAGATACATAGAATCAATCTATAAGTATAATAATATAATATTATATTATTATAGATATATGATTTTTTGTCAAGATATTTTATAGAAAATAGAAATCTATCATAAAATTATATATCTATAATTTAACAGAGAGATAAAATTTCTATTTAAAACTAAAAACCCCTCATACTTATTAATATATAAATATGATTAGACAAAAAATAGCCTCCTACAATTAATATTTTAGTAAAACATTAATAATATTATTGTATTTTACTAAAATGCATGGTATACTATATAAATATTTTACTAAAATAAACTAAAGGAGATTGTTAAAATGATCAAATTATTACTCATATTTTTATGGATATCTAATAGCAGTTTTGCTCAACAAAATACAGTGCTGGCTGATAATTTATCTGATCAAGGGTGGTATATAGATTCTGGTATTAGAGGAGCTTGGAATTTTGCTGGAATTTGTCTTAGAAATAAAGTTTATTATAGAAAAGCCTTATCTAGAGATAAAAACAGCTTTTTATTTCAAAATTCTTATTTAGAAGCTGGTGTTGAGTTTGGAATAGCACCATTTGTAAAAACGACAGCTTTCGTAGTTTGGCAACCCATCCTTCCTCTAAAATTCAATTTGAGAGTTGGACATTATAAAGATCTTATAGGTGAGCCATTAATTGATGGGCCTAATGGAGGGTATAATCACGGATATCTACCCTTCACAGGATTGAATCCTGGCAATGTCACTAGCGAAAAAATCAATTCAGATACTTTAGAAATTGAATTTGCCCCTACTCTAAGTCTAGGTGGTAAAGTAGGGTCTGGGGCTTTAGCTTTTATCTATACGCCCTATATGCATTATTTTTATAGTTCTAATATGGAAGAAGGACAGTATAAACATCTTGCACGAGATTCTATTGTAATTGGAAAACAAGATATCTTTTGGCGTCATAATTTACTTTTTGGATATTCCATATTGAATATTGGATTAACAATTGGTGTTTCAGCAACGATACAACACATACAATCAATATCTGGAATTTTTAGGTCTGGTGTATTCGGAGTAATAGCCTATGAAAAAGTATCTGCTAAAAATCCCAAGTTAACTCCTTATGTAAGAGCTCAACTTGGAACATGGATAAAAGATCGGTATCTAGAAAAATTATTTGTTATACAAGCAGAATTTGGAATAAAATATAAATTTAATTAAATAGCTAAATTATTTAATATAATAAAAAACACCCTAGCTTGCACTAGGGTGTTTTTTATTATTATAGTATTGTTATTTTTTAGTAAATACTACCTTACCTTCTTTTATTGTACTAAGGACTTCTATATTTGCTATAGACATAGGGTCTACGGCTAAAGGATTATCTGATAAAATTATCATATCTGCTAATTTACCAACTTCTAAAGACCCCTTAGTGTTTTCTTCAAAATGTTGGAAAGCACTCCATAAAGTTAATGATTTTAATCCTGTCATTACTGAAACTTTTTGTTCAGGACCTATTTGTTGACCTGTTCGAGAAATACGATTTACGGTAGCCCATAAGACTCTTAGATTGTTTGGAACAGCGATAGGAGCATCATGATGAGAAGTAAACATCATCCCAGCATCTTCAAACCATTTAGTAGGTGAGATATCTTTATATCCTGGTCTACCTATAGTTTGTTCTCTATGCCAGTCTCCCCAATAATAAGTATGCAAAGGAAATAAAGAAGGAAATATACCTAATTTTTTAATTTTATCAACTTGATCTTTTCTCGTAAATTGACCATGGATTAACACTGGTCTTTGATCATTATTACCATATTTTTTTTCAGCATTTTCTACAGCATCTATAAATAAATCAATAGCAGCTTCGCCATTAGCATGTGCTAAAACTTGAATATTACTTGCATATGCCATTTCAATTTTTTCAAAAGTAGCAGCTCTTTCCACAGCTGGATAACCTACATAGTCAGACCTATGTCCATGAGGTGGAACAATATAAGGTCTGTCTCTCCATGCTGTTTTTCCTTGAGGAGAGCCATCTAAACTAATCTTCATCCCTCCAACACGAAAGCGGCCTTTATACTCATGACTAGCTGCTAAAACAGATTTCGGAGCCATAAAAATATCAGGATAAGATACTACATCTATAGGTAATAATCCTAAAAACCCTAATACTTTCATCGCAAATACTTGCTCTTCACTAGATCTACCTTCTTGAACCGTTGTATATCCAAAAGTTGCCATAAGGTCAATACCACTTAAGAGCATTTTTGCAGCAAATATTGGAGAAAATTTAGCAATTTTATAAAAAGAACTTATATGAATTGTTTCATCTAGAACACCATTTGGTTCTTGACTTCCCTCTACTCTCTGAATAACGCCTCCTGCAGGATCTTGGCTATTAGAATCTATCGCTAGAAATTCTAAAGCTTTACTATTCGCAACACCTATATGCCCTGATTGATGCATAATATATACAGGAATATCGGGAAAGGCTTTGTCGAGATCAAATTTATTTGGATGTCTTTGTTCTTGTAATTGGGAATCATCGTAGCCAAAACCAACAACAAAACCTATTTCTTTATAGAGTTCTGGATTTGTTTCATAATATTTTTTTAATTCTGACAAAAGATCATCAATATTATTCACAGGACCATCTGGAGCTGGATAAAGATTCGCTGCAACAGATTGCATTGCGACACCAAACACATGGCTATGAGGATCTACAAATCCAGGCAATAATGTTTTGTTACTCAGATCAATAAACTTAGTTTGTTTATTAGTATAAGAATAAAGCTCATCCAAAGAACCCACAGCTAAAATTTTGCCTTTGGTAATCGCTATCGCTTGAGCTTTAGGCATACTGTCATTCATGGTAAGTATAGTACCATTGTGATATATTGATTCTGCTTTAGTACTATCACTACAAGATATAGC
>CAMQSH010000246.1 GCA_947036575.1 uncultured Brevinema sp.
CAAAAGACATCATTCTTGAGGGTAAAGATCTTGAATTGAAATTTATGTGTGATTGTCGTTGTCATCTCAAATTAGACAAGAGCAAAAAAGAGTATGTTTTTAATGATGAGGATAGATTGATATTTGCAATTAAAGGCTCAAGTTTTTGGGATGATTATTGTAAATGTGATAGAGAAATCGGCGAGTATATGAAACAAACCTTCAGAAATATGTCAGGTTCATCACTGCCAAAATCTATGCCCTTGCCTATGAAACCTTCATCAAGTAGCTCTTCATCAAGTAGAAAAATCATGGAAGAAATTAAGAGAAGTCTTAGTGGGAACATGGTGACGACAAACCAAATAGCAGAACAATTTTATAAATTAATGGGTGTTTCTGCTGGTAGTTCACAAATTAATGACTTAGCTATTAGATTAGAGCGAGAAAATAGCACTTGCAGACATTCAGGAAACTGCCCTTGTTCTGCTCCAAAAGATAAGATAGAGCAATTATCTGCAAAATGTTTGGATGATTGTTATTGTTGTACTCCATTGAGTAGTAAAGAAAAAGATGACATCAAAAAAGGTGTTTACGTTGTCACTAAATTAGATTGTTGTTTATAAAATAGGAGAAAAAATGCTAGTAAAAGAAAGATTAGAAAAACAAGTACAAGGTTGTTTGTTTGTTGAAGAGGTGTCTAACTCATACGCAGGTTTTAAAGTTACAGTAATAACAAAAGATAGTATAGAGTGGATCAAAAAAGAATTGTCAGATGAATATAAACTAGTACAAAATTTTGGTACCTATCTTTTGGGGTCAAATTCTGTAGATACATTAATTCATCACTGGGCAAAAGGTAGAATATACCAAAGAAATAAAGGAATGTCAGTCTCTAAAAAAACCTATCCAGTAAGAGACGCTATAAATTTATTGAAGTCTTATAATCAGAGCCATATAAATCATCCAAAAGATTGTTTAAAACTTATAGAATTTGCTATGTCTTTAGTAGAGAAAAAAACTAAAGTCATTACTTTTGGAATGGATACTGAAAGTTATGATTTTTTAATATCAAAAGAACAAGGAAGTCATGACAAATTCAAAGATGGAAAAGTATCATCAACTACAAAAACTCAAATGATCGCCTTATTGGCAAAAGTGTTTTATGCTTTAGGTACTAAATATCAGCCAGTACGAATAACTAGTGGGTTTAGAACTGTACCTTATCAATGTAATTTAATGACAGATATGTTAGAATGGATACCAAATATAGCAGATTATTACACAGGCTTGAATGGAACGCCTTATTTTGAATGGATGCAAAAAATGTATCTTGGTACTATAGATCCAATTCCAAACACTTTATCCAGTGCTTATAAAATACAAGAACAAATAATAATTGATCAGAATATTAATGATCCTAATATGAATGAGCTAGAAAAAATTGAAAAAACTTTTAAAGGAAACTCTAAAAATATAAACACATTGTTATTGAATTGTATTAATAATAATGTTTTTTGGTCACCTTCTCACCATACAACAGGGCATGCTTTTGATATATCTACAGCTAGCCAATATAAAGACACTGCTGTGAAAGTATATGAGACTCATAAACCAAAAAGTAGGCTCACTACTAGTAGTAAAAATCCTCATGTACACCTTACTTTAAACTAAAATTTTATCTTTTTATTGATAAGTGTTTTCTTTTTGTAATTTCCCTACATATTCTAGAGGCCAATTTCCAGCAGTATGACGATCAAATTTATCATTTTGACTATTTGTATAAGTAACTTTGTATGTGTTTGATACAGGATAAACAGCAAGAGATATAGGAGTGAAAAAGTAGTCGTCTATATCCTTATCATATTCTAATATAGAAGAATCATCAATGACAAGAAGTTCTTTTAAGTATAGTTGATTATTTGAGGGATTGAGATAAACTCTTTTTAACTCCGAGATACTACCCACATAAAGGAGAGGTGTAGTTTTTTCTTCATCAAAATATTCATATTTTTCAAAAAAAGAAGATTCAAATTGTTTATTAGTATCTAAAGAATAAGTGATATTATTAGTTTCAACAAGGTCTAATACATAATAATAGATATTTTGATTAGACAACCAATATATAGTATGATAAGCCCAACAAGGCTGAAAATAAAAAGCCGATGGATTTGTTTTTAGAGTTTGTTGATCTTTATACCAACGGGTTAACTGACCTCCTAACATTGTAAGGTCTAATCCCTTATCATAGCTAGCGATGACAGGCTCAGGTTCTATCACTTCTGCTATGATAGGCTCTATCACGATAGGCTCAGCAGTTTGTTTTTTATCAGTACAGCTCATTGTTAGTAAAACTAGTATTATTAGAGAATAACGAGTGAACGAAGTAAACGACTTTATTGTCTTATCCAGTCGCTGGATTAAATATTTCATGGATAACCTTCTTAATTTATATCTTTAAAGTATAGAGAGAGATAAAATATTTGTCAACTAAAACTAAATCTCAGATGAAACTAACTAGCCATTAGTTTTAACTCCATAATGAAGTAATCCCACACCCATGCTACGCTAGGGTGCGAGGGGTGACTGCCCATTAATTTTGGGTGGGATTGCTTTTTTATTCATCAGGATACCATAGCTTACAAATATTTTCATAAAGAGGATGATCACTAGGAATCGAATTTCTTACCAATCGAGCAGCGGCATAAGCATATACTTTACAATCAAGAGGTTCATTTCTTTTTACTTCTTGCTTGTAAACAGGTCTATAGCCTTTTGTTCTTGTCAAACGAAACACTTTTGACTCAGATTTTAAGCCTTTGAAATATTTTTTATCATAGCCAGTACTTTTATGGTAGGAACATTCTCTAGTTTTTTGAGTAAGTGGATCAAACGTGCCGTTTGTCCAATCAGTAAATCTACAATAGCCGTATACCCTTGACTTATCATCATTCCAACCAGTTTTATGAGACATCGCTGTGTAGAGAATATCTTTGAATAAAAAGGTATTCAAGTCATTCACTTTTTTGGACCAGGCTTCATTTTGAAATTCATGGACCTTTCTCATCGTGTCTGCTAAGGTATAATATCTCATCAAATCTTTTTTCTCCGAGCCTACGCCAGAATATCCTTTACAAGGATAAATAGCAGGAGACTCAATATATTCAATAAAGGGATTGTTTTTGATTTGATAAGAGCGATGGATAGCGTTCATAACCTCCTGATAATAACCACCTTGTACGTCAATCAGTCCGATCTCACAACAAATAGGATCAGCCTGTATATTAATATCTTTATAGCGAGGCTTATAAAAGATCTCTATCAATTTAT
>CAMQSH010000247.1 GCA_947036575.1 uncultured Brevinema sp.
TCTTGGGTTGATATAAAAAAGGTATTAGTAGTTTCTTCTACATCAACACCCCTTTTTATTGAAAAAGAAATTGTTATTTATCTTGAAAATTTATAGAGGAAATTATGGCATTACAAAAATATTTAGATGATCTCAAGCCACTTATCTTAAAAGAAATCTCAGAACAATGTAATGATATTGCAATATTAGAATTTTCTAATGCTCAAGAAATATCTGATAAAATTTATGAATATACCTCTCGGGGTAAATTACTGAGAGCTTCTTTTGTTTGTTTTACAGTAGAATCTTTTGGAAAAAAAATAGATAAATCTGTTCTTCAAACGGCTGGAGCTATAGAATTAGCACAGACAGCTTTGTTAATTCATGATGATATTATGGATAATGATGATTTTCGCCGAAACAAACCTTCTATGCATAAAATGTATGAAGAAATTTTAGAAAATTCTACTCAAAATACTAAGCATACGGCTCTATCTTTAGCGATCTGTGTGGGTGATATAGCTTTCTTTCATCTCTTTTCTTATCTTTCTAATAATGCCAAATTAATAAAACTTTTTTCCAAAGAACTTTCTAAAACAGCTCTAGGTCAAGCTTTTGAAATTCAAAAAGCATCTCAAGATGATGAAATCTCTAAAGAAGATATCTATACTATTATTCAACATAAAACAGCTAACTATACTTTTTATCTCCCTTTATTATCAGGAATGATTTTAGCAGATGCCCCTGTAGAGGATCAAGATTCTATTATGGAATTTAGTCGTTTAGCAGGTTTGATTTTTCAAATTAAAGATGATGAGTTGAATTATCTAGCTTCTAATCAAACTGGAAAAAGCACTGGTGGAGATATTAGAGAAAATAAAAAAACCTTGTGTCGATTAGAATTATTAAAACGATGTCCAGAATCAAAAGAATTATTTGGGAGAGATGATACGCTGGAAAAAATTCAACAGTTGTATTTTTCTTCTGGCACAAAGAAATCAATAAATGATGATTTAGTAGTATATAAGCTACTTGCGGAGGAGATTATTCAAAAAATGAATATTCAATCTGAATATAAAATATTATGGAATGAATTGTTAGAGTATCTTATTAATCGATTGTATTAAATAATTTTATTATTTTAATTAAAAATAAATACTTCCAATATTTTTATTGATATAAAGCTATAAAAAACACCTAGATATTCTAGGTGTTTTTTTATTTCTATGTTTATTCAAAATCATCTAAGTCTGACAAATCCTCATCATCAGTATCACTAGCACTGTCAATCCAAGACTCTTCTTTGTCATTGTCTTCCCAAATGCTTTTTTTGTTACCTAGGATATCGTCATTATCATCCTCATCATCTAAAAGTGTCCATTTTTTTTTATCTAAATCATTGTGTAAAGACATAAAAATTCCTCCAAAGTAATAGTGTATATATGATATTTATTTTCAACATATATTATTAAGTAAATTTATTCTCTTGTCAAGATTATTTCAAATAAAATCATAAAATAATTATATATTATTTAAAAATATAAAAAAAATATAAAATTTTCAATGATTTACTTGATTTTTCACTGTAAATGTTGTAAAATTAGATTGATTTGTGAAGGAGGTGATGGATAAATCACTGACGGGATAAACTAAAGGAAGAACAAAGGAGTTAACCATGAGTTGTATTTTTTGTTCCATAGTAGAAAATCAGATCCCAGCAGATAAAGTTTATGAAGATGAATATGTTCTCGCTTTTAAGGATGTAAATCCTGTTGCGCTAATTCATATTGTCATAATCCCCAAGCAATGTTGTCAACACTTTCACAATATAGAGGACAACACTCTAGCTCATTTATTTAGAGCAATAAAAATTATCATACAAGAGAATAATCTTGAGGATCGTGGTTATCGTATTGTTAATAATAATGGTCAAGATGGTGGACAAACAGTCAATCATGCTCATTTTCATATTATTGCAGGCGAACAGTTAGGTCATAATCTAGCAGGTCATTGATTCATAAAAACTAGGAGAACACATGTTATTAGTAGAAATACGTGAAGGCGAAACAGTAGAAAGTGCCATCAAAAGATTCAAAAAAGAAGTAGAAAAAGACGGGATTTTAACAGCGGAAAAGAAACACCGTTTTTATGAAAAACCATCCGAAACTCGTAAACGTAAAAAAGCTGTTGTTCAGCGTAAAATTGAGAAAAAAGTTCGTAAAATGAAATTAATGGAACGCTACGCTTAATTCTCTTTCTAAAAAATATTATTTAAAGCCTCCGCAAGGGGGCTTTATAGTTGGGGAATGCATAAATATATTAGATGAATAAGAGAATATCTTTTTCACAAAATTTTAACCAAGATTATTGTTTATAGTTTGGTGCTATAAAAAGATATTGTATAAAGAGTAGTCACTGTATTATGAAGAGGGAAATTAAATATGTTAGTAAATTTTATCAAAGCAACAGGGATAGGGAACGATTATATTTTTATAAATACTCTAGACCAACCAGAATTAACTCAAAAAATTATTCCTTATATCCCAAAATTATCTGATAGAAATTTCGGAATAGGTGGTGATGGCGTGATATTTATAGAGCCGTCTGCGTGTGCCGACTGTTCTATGCGTATGTTTAATGCCGATGGCAGAGAAGGTGGCATGTGTGGCAACGGAATACGTAGTCTTGCGAAGATCCTTTGGGATAAAAATATCATCAAAAAAAATCCACTTTCTATTAATACAGGTAATGGTGTCTTAGAGATTTCTATGGAATTTGACCAAAATCAAAAAATGAGCATGGCTTTGGTGGGGATGGGAACTTTGGATTTTGATCCTAAAAATATCCCTTTTTGTTCTCCTGATAAAAAAAAGATAGACGGCGTTTCTGTTTTTACTTATTTGTATAATGATCAAAAATTACTCTTTTATGTAGGTGGGATAGGCTCAAAACATGCGACTTGTTTTTTGAATGAAGATGTCACGAGCTTTGATTTTTGTACGATAGGCAATTTGATTGAACAAGATAAATCCCTTTTCCCTGAGGGCGTGAATGTAGAATTTGTAAATGTTATTTCGCCTACACAAGCGATTATGAGGGTGTGGGAGCGAGGATCTGGGCATACGCTGGCATGTGGGACTGGAGCGACTTTTGTGGCTGGAGTGGGCATGCATCTAGGTAAATTTGATCCTAGTGGAATCGTAGAAATAATACTAGAAAGAGGATCTCTCTTTATCTCTCAAAAAGATGATGGGACGATGATGATGAAAGGTGAGGCGGATTTAGTTTTTGAAGGGACTATAGATCTTTCT
>CAMQSH010000248.1 GCA_947036575.1 uncultured Brevinema sp.
GCTTAGCTCGACATTAACCTGTTTTATATTTAATGTTTGCAGATGACTAAGACAGTTCAAGTTCAAGTTCAAGTTCAAGTGTTTTATTTGTCACATACATTTTACATGTAGTGAAATGTAAAAAGGGACCATTGCTCTGCATAGAAGTAAAAGAAAGAAAATATACATAGTAAATGAAAGCAGTATAAAAATAAATAAATAAATACAAGTTTAAAATCATTTCTGTCTAAGGGACAAAAAATAATTATTTAAAATGTGCTGTGTTTAGCAGTCTCACTGCCTGTGGGTAAAAGCTTAGTCTCAGTCTCTCCGTCCTTGCATTAATGCAACGTAGCCGCCTGCCCGATTGTAGAAGTGAGAAGAGGTTAGAGTTGGGATGAGAGGTGTCCTTCATTATCTTCACCGCCCTTGCCCCCACCCTCTTGGTGTAAATGTCCCTCAGGCTTGTGAGGGGGGCTTTAATAGTCCGCTCTGCAGAGCGCACCACTCTCTGCAGGGCCTCCCGGTCGTGTGCGGTGCAGTTACCATACCAGGCAGTGATGCAACCTGTAAGAGTGCTCTCCACCGCTGAGGAGTAGAAGGTCCTTAGGATGGCGGGAGAGACCTTGAACTTCCTCAGTCGGCGGAGAAAGTACAGTCGCTGCCTGGACTTCCCTGTCAGATGTTGAGCATGCAGTGACCAGGAGAGGTCCTCAGTGAGATGAACCCCCAGGTACTTAAAGCTAGGAACCCTCTCCACAGGCTCCCCACTGATGGTAACTGGGGTGTGTTTGTTGCTGGACACCTTCCTGAAGTCCACCACCATTTCTTTAGTCTTCCTGACGTTCAGGGCCAGGTTATTGGACTGGCACCATAGTGCTAGGTCAGCCACCTCCTTCAGGTAGGCCTGCTCGTTGTTGTTTGAGATGAGACCCAGCACCACAGTGTCATCTGCAAACTTGATGATGGTGTTTGAACTGTTGGTGGCTATGCAGTCATGTGTGTAGATGTTATACAGCAACGGGCTTAAGACACACCCCTGGGGAGAGCCTATATTGAGGGTCAGCTTCCCTGAAGTAACTCCTCCCCCCACCCTGACCACTTGGGGGCGATCCGTGAGGAAACTGAGCACCCAGTTGCACAACTGGGTATTGAACCCCAGCGTCCTCATCTTATCAGTGAGGCGGAGGGGCACTATGGTATTGAATGCTGAGCTGTAATCTATAAACAGCATCCTCACATAGTTACCCCTCCCCTTGTCCAGGTGAGCCAGTGTGGTGTGCAGGAGACCTGTGATTGCATCGTCCCTGCTTCTGTTTGCTTTATAGGCAAACTGGAAGGGGTCAAAAGAAGTGGGCAGGATTTGGCAGATATACCTTTTCACTAGACTCTCAAAGCACTTCATCACTGCTGATGTAAGGGCCACAGGACGGTAGTCATTCAGGTCTATAGGATTGCTATTTTTGGGCACGGGGACTATAATAGACTGTTTAAAGCAAGATGGGACAATAGCATGGGCCAGAGACATATTGAAGATTTCTGTATAAACAGGGGCTATCTGGTTGGCACAGGATTTTAGGACCCTACCAGGAATCTGATCGGGCCCTGCTGCCTTTCTCCCATTTACCCCCCTGAACACTCCCCTCACGTCACTCTCACTGATAGTGAAAGGGGGTGTCCCAGTTACACCAGTCCTTACAGCTCCGGCTGCCATTTGATTGTCACGGTCAAAGCGTGCATAGAAGGTGTTTAACTCATCAGCTAGTGAGGGATCAGAGCTAATGGGGCTAGACTTGGTTTTGAAGTCAGTCATGACCCGGAGACCTTTCCACACACTGGCTGGATCACCAGCATGAAAGTCAGCTTCCACTCTGTCCCTATAGCGGATCTTTGCAGCTTTCACAGTCCTCCTTAGGCCATAAACCGCTTCTTTATAGCCTGTCATGTCACCTGATATGAGTCCAGCATTGTATGAGGCAGTGCGTGCTGCAAGTGCTGCCTTCACAGTTTTATCCACCCAAGGTTTCTGGTTTGGGTAAACTTTAATTTTGACATGTTGTACAATGTCATTAATCAGGAAATGAATGTAGCTCCCCACCACTTCCGCAAATTCATTGATGTCATCTGAAGACACTCGAAACATCTCCCAATCCGCATTCTCTAGCGCATCTTGGAGCAACGTTTCCGATTGGTCAGACCAACGTTGGACGTCTTTCGTCACCGGCGCTTCCTGCAAGATCTTCTGTTTGTATTTTGGTACAAGAAAAACCGCAACGTGGTCCGACTTGTCAAAAGCGGGCATGGAAGCACTTTATAGCTTTATATTTATATTTATTTATTTATATCTCTAAACGGCGTGTAGCAGTGATCTAAAATGTTATCGCCCCTCGTCGGGAAATTAATGTGCTGTTTAAATTCTGGCAGACCGCGAGTAAGTTTGGCCCTATTGAAGTCACCCAGAACAATAAGAGCAGCCCCTGGGTGACGCTGCTGTTGTTTATTTATCACCACCTGTAGCTCAGATATGGCTATATCAGTACTGACATTTGGGGGGATATATACCGCTGTCATAATAACTGCGGTGAATTCACGGGGCAAGAAGTGTGGGCGACATAAGATGGACAAATGTTCCTGGTGAGGGGTACAGGCCCTAGAGAGGATAGTGATGTTCCTCGGCTCGCACCACCTGTTGTTGGTCATGAAGCAAACTCCACCGCCCTTGGATTTCCCGGACTCCTCCGTTCTGTCCATGCGGGCAATAGAAAAGTGTTCGGCAGGCGTGATTGAGTGGTCCGGTATGGAGGGTGACAGCCAGGTTTCGGTGAAGCACAATACATTACAGTCCCTGATGTCCCGTTGGAAGGCAATCCTTGCTCTCAGGTCATCCAGTTTGTTCACTAACGACTGGACATTAGCGAGCAGGATGCTGGGCAAAGGTGGTCGATTTGCCTTGCTTCGCAGTCTGTTTCGGATACCTGCCCGTCTACCCCGATGTTTCCTGGCCCGACTCTTCGGCTTGTTTTCCTCGTGCGTCCCGTCAGTAGGCTGTAGAATCTCCGCTGGGAACGCCGGCTTGTTGTCAGGAGACGTGTCAACATAAGGTAGGCTAAACTGATTTCTAATCCCTAAGAGCGTCTGGCGATCATATGTGATCAGACTAAAAGATTGATCCGTAAAACTTATCAGAAAGGTAAGAAACGTAGGTATTAGACAAAATCTAAGCAGAGCGACCCTGACGGCGTCTGGACACAGCCGCGCCATTCCATGTGAGGTTGATAATGTGCTTATAGTTGTGCTAAGTGAAGCTAG
>CAMQSH010000249.1 GCA_947036575.1 uncultured Brevinema sp.
AAAATTTGGGAAAAAGCGTATAATTCTTACAATCTTCTTTTAGCAAGCGTGCAAGACATATCTTTAAAAGAAATCATTATTTGTGATTTGGTACAAACTTCTATAGCAATGAAAAAATATCACGAAAGTCTAGGACTGATAGATATTTACCTCAATCAAGTACAGGAAGTTTCTACTAAATTTGAATTGAGATACATGAGAGCTTCTATATTTTCTTTAAGAGGCGATCAAATTATTGCTTTAAGAGAGTTTGAAATATTACATAGAGAAAATCCTATGTATAAAGACCTAGATAATATTATGATAAAAAACAAAAAATGGTTAGATTATCCTTTTTTAAGTAATTACTACACTTCTAATGAAAGATTATTCGAATCATTAGTCATGAGATTAGCTCCTCCGGGATTGACAATTTTTAGACGATCCTCAAATTATTTTATGGGTGTTTTGGAAAAAAAAGTATATGTTTTTTATAGAGAAATAAGAGAAATTGATGACCACTTTCTAAAAGAAATGGACAATCAAGTTTTCTTAAATGTTACTAACATTGAAGAGCTTGAAATTTGGTCCTTAGAAAAATTGAGAGAAAGACAAGCCTTACGTAGTTATGACTATAGGATTATATCAAGAACAGATGAAGACTTTTTAGTACAAGTTAATTTAGCAGTAGCTACAATAGATTTCGTGGATGATGGGCAACCCATGAATTTTGTGGAAGGAATGAAAAATGTCCATGAAGTGATTCCTATCATTGTAGAAGATGCAGAAATTGTATTTGAGCAAGATTCTGATGATATAAAATCAGATCCTCTAGTAGAAAATATTTTAAATAAAAAAAACACATTTTTAGATGATGAGTTGCTATCAAAAGCATTAGATTAAAGATTCTTGAGGATATTCACATGAAGGTATTGATTGGTGGGGGTGGTACTGGAGGACATTTAGTACCTGGAGTCGCTCTCTATAAAGAATTCAAAAAACATAGTGTGGAATTACTTTATGTATTAAGTGATAGAGATAAAGCTTATGATATTTCTGATTTATTAGAAGTTGATGAGCGTATTTTTGTATCATTGACAGGAATCTCTCGCAAATTATCTTTTAGTACTATCAAACAAATCTTTGCTATTTTTACTGCTTGGAGACAAGTTTTTAAAAAGATCAAACAATTCAATCCCGATTTTATGGTTATCACAGGCGGGTATTTGTCTAATATTGTTGCGCTATCTGCTTTTTTAATGAGAAAGCCTCTTTATATTTTAGAGCAAAATAGTGCTGCTGGAATTACTAATAGAGTTTGGGCTATTTTTGCGAAAAATATTTTTACCACCTTTCCTTCGCCTAAATTTATTCCCTTAAAAAAAGTAATTCAAACAGGAAATCCTTTATTATATACAGAATTTCTGAGTGTTCAAGAATCTTGTGTCTTATTAGAATTACCTTCTCTTACAAAGCCTGTAATAGGTATTTCTGGAGGATCTCAAGGATCTCAAAAAATCAATGATCTTGTCCTAAAAATAATTCCTTCTTTAATAGAAAAGGGATATCAGATAGTATGGAGCTTGGGAACAAATGAATATGAGCGATTTAATAAACAAAATTTATTATCTCAACTCGAACAATATCAAGATAGTGTTAAAGTGTATCGTTTTATTACACGAATGGATGCTTTTTGGTCTGCATCGTCCATTGTTTTAGCAAGATCTGGAGCAGGGACAGTATCTGAATCTTTATTATTCAAGACACCAAGTTTGTTTATTCCTATTTTTCAATCACCAGACAATCACCAGTATCTTAATGCAAAATTTCTTAAAGATCAATCATGTGCAGAAATTCTAGAAGAACCAACGCTTACAGAACAAAAATTATTAGAAACAATAATAATGATGATGGATAATCAAGAGCAATACCGTAGTAATTTTCCTGTAAAAGAAGAAAATCCAGCACAAATTATTCTATCTTTTTTATTATCAAAATAACAAAGATTTCAGTAAATATCAATAAAAAAAGCTATCTAATTCTTTTGAGGAATTTGGATAGTTTTTTTTATATAACGACTATTATTTATGATAATTATCATTTCCATTTTGCACTTTCTTTACTATTGGGATATTGTTCTATTAATCTTGTTTTAAATTTTTCAGCATTTTCATAATCTTCTAAAAATATATAAGTTTGAACAATATTATCTAAAGCTCTAGAATAGTATTCTTCATCATAATTCGCAATAATATTAATATATAATTGTAATTGTTCTGCATATTTTTGTTGAGTAGCCAATAATTCTGTAGCCCTGAATAAAGCCTCAGCACCATGTACAGGATCTCTAAGTACATGAATATCTTTAAAAATTTGTATGGCTTCTTCAATCAAGTTTTCGTTAATCATCTTATGAGCTAATTTGTATAAATATTTTGCTTTTAATCGAGAATCTTTTGTTTGAGATAAGGCATTATAAAACTCTTCAATAGAATTATCATTATTAAATTGATTAGCAAAAACTAAACGAGATTGTTCTGCTTCTAGAGAATCAGGATAATTATTAATTAGTTGGATATGAAGTTGTGTGCTCACAGTGCTATCTTTTTCAAGTTCTGCTAATCTATACATAATATCTGGAACCCCAAAGTGTTTTGGGTATTTTGTGAGGAATAAATTAAAAGTTTCTTTTGTTCGATCATTTTTGGAATAATCTAAACTCCAAGCTTCTCTTAATAAAGCATCAGCGACTATATCACTATTTTTGGTAGATATTCTTGTTTTATTATAATATAAGGCTGCTTGATCATATTGTTTTTTACTGAAATATCCATCTGCAAGCTTAAAATATAAATCAGTAATAAAAGTACTTTGAGGGAAATTTACTATCATATATTCTATGGTCCTCTCAGCTTTTGTTGTATCTTGTATTTCAAGATAACTAAAAGCAATTTCTGACCATAACAATTCCTCGAGATCATTTATTTCTTCAGAATTTTTAATAGCGTTGAGATATTTTTCATATTTTTGAACAGCCTCATCGTGTCTATTTAAAGCTCTGAGTGTGGATGCTTCTGTAAGAAAAAGATCCACTTTGCGTATTTTATTATCTGTGAGTTTGGACGATTCTTGAAATAATAATAAAGCTTGTTCAAATTCACCCAATCTAAAAAAGCTTCGTGCTTGCATTTCTTTAAATTCCGAAACGATTTCTTTATTATTTGCTGTGAGGATTATATCATTAATATCTAAAATCGCATTGAAATTCTCTGCTTTGAATTCTAGTT
>CAMQSH010000250.1 GCA_947036575.1 uncultured Brevinema sp.
GTTCTGCCTGTGCAGCCTGTTGAACAGAGCCCCTGGACACTTATCCACCTTTTCACCAGTGGTGCTCCTTCAACATTACCCGTTTCCACCTATGGTTCAACCATGCAAGACCCCTGTAAACTACAAACACTATACATGTAAGAAGTCTGACTGTCAGAAACAGTCTTGTGAGATGAGATTATATGAGCATCCAGAAAGCAGATTAAAAAGTACTTGTATGCATTGCATATAAACTGCATGACACTGTTAATCATGCTTGGTCATGCTTTGTTTTACCTACACAGCCTGCTGAGGGACCTGTAACAACGCTGCTCATCTACCTTCTTCATCCTTGAGGCCTGATCAAGCTCATCTAGATTCACCTGTGGTGCAGCTGCTCAGAAACAGATGGTAAGAATTGCTCTTGTGAATCTTCTCAGATGATATAAACATGAATAATATTCCTTTTTCTTTTACAGTTTTCTTATGTAATTATATTTGGGAGGATGTCCATTTCTATACTGAGTCAATGAATGGAAATGTTTCTCTACTCTGGAACCTGTAACAGTCAGCGAGCCTGTTAACACTCTAGCTTTTCCACTAGTGGTGCTTAAATATCATAAGCTATCTTCTGAGATCTTATTGGATTATGTAATAACCACAAAGGCTATTGATTAAATGTTATTAATTTGAATGGCATATGCTGTAAATGGCTAAACACTGTTAACGAATGAACATGGTTTCTTCTGTTTACGCAAGCTGCTTATGGACCAGTACTAGACACAGTGTCTGATGCTCATCTGCTTTTTCCATGGTTGTTGGTTGCTCAAGGTCAGTTGTCTCCACCTGTGGTCCGACCGTCCAAGAGCTCTCTCATCTACAAAAACTACAGCTGCCAGAGAGATGGTCTGATCAGCAGATGTGTGTATATGCATATCTTTTTCAAAGAAACCAGTACAGTTTAACTGTTATTCATGCACACTTCATATCATATAACACTGTTGATGACATGCCTTGTGTCCACCGAAGCAGCCTGCTGTGCTGAGGGACTTGTACCAGTCAGTGTCTGTAAACTCTCATCTAACTTTTTCACCTGCGGTTCTTGGTCAAGCTCATCTACCTTCACCCATGGCCACAACTTCCAAGACCCATCAGAACTACAAATAATCCAGCATGCGGAAGAAAATGCTCTCCTAAAATGTAATCCGATTATGTTGGTTACCACAAAGGCTACCAATTGCATGTTATTCATATGCATAGCATATGTACATTGCCAAAGAACACGTTTCTCTCTACACAGCCGGTTTACAGACAAGTATGCCTGCAAGTCACAGTCTGTTGATGGTTTTTCCTGCCTTTTCTATGGCTGTAGGTTGCTCATCAGCTGTCTCCACCTGTTGTCTGACTGTCTGACTACACAACTATATACCGTGAGAAATGCTCTTGTGTAACCTGATCAGTTTATGTCAGTATACATGCTTATCTGTAAAAAGAAATAAGTCATTGTAATTGTATTCATGAACACTTCATATCATGGATTTCCAAACACTGTTCTAAATATGCCTTGTTTCCCACCTACATAGCCTACTGTGCTGAGGATGCTCTACCAGAAGCTCCACCAGTCAGAGTGCCTGTTGACATGCTGCCCCAACTTCCAAGACCCATCTGAACTACAACAAATACAGCTTGCAGAACTGTCATAAATGCTGTTCTGAAAGATAATCAGATAATGTAAGTTACCACAAAGTTTACCAATTAAATTTTATTCATATGCATGTCATATGATTCTCAAAGGATTTTAATGTATGAACATGCTTTCTTCCGTCTACACAGCCATCTGCATTTTCCGTCGTTGGAGCTGTTGCGTGTTGTGTTGGGGTGACTGCAACTGGATGCCTTGTATTTGATGTCCCACTGCCCCTCATCACACCTGAAGTCTCATCCCTACGACTGCCCTACCATCGCCTGTGGCTGTCCCCTTTTTTTTTATTTGAACTTCCTGACACTAAATAGGACTCTTGTATTATCATACTGGTTATGTAACCATCCTACCTCTTTGTACCATATACCTCAGGTGGCTATAGACACCATGTTCTGTCCTCTATACCTAACTAACCTATCCATTTATCATGTATACACACCTTAATGCCCTGTAAGTGACCCCAGGCAGATGGGTCAGGCCCTTGAGTCGTGGATCTGCTCGAGGTTTCTTCCTATATGTATCTCCAACTCTAGGGAGTTTTTCCTCTCCCCTGTTACTCATGGGCTCTCTCTGAATGTCTAGACGCTCTGTAAAGCGCCATGAGACATGTGTAATGTTTTACCGCTCTATAAGTGAAATTACATGAAAATGAAATAAATGCCTGGACTCTCCTGATGGTTAACCAACCAGCACCCCATCATGAATTGTCATGTTTCTCTGCATTTCCTCCTTGCTGATTTAGGGAGTTTTTTTCTTGCCCGTGTGGGGGCTTGGGTCAGGGTGGTGGCATAAATATTTGGCCTATTGAGTCCTTTGAGACTGTTATGGTGATCAAGGGCTATACAAATAAATTTGATTAATTACTCAAATAAATGTTGTCACAGATGGTGTAATGGCGTCTTGGAGAGGAGTTGTGCACATCCCAAAAAGTAATCCACAGGTGCTAGACAATTGTATCAGATATAATAGACACACTGTTTATGCTCCAGAAGGCATTTATTTACTTAGAAACAAGGCAACGTTTCGATCCCATCGGATCAGACATTGAAAACACTGGGTGAGTCGGCCTATATCACATGAAACCAAACAGGGCAAATGTCTAAACAACAGGGCGCACCCAAAAGGTGACAATTGCCATTACATGCACCTAATGGAGCTGGCTTACATGCATTGCATAAGACCACATGAATCAATAACAAATCAATGAATATTGGGAATGGCCATCCTATAAATCGCATTCTTGCAATGTTTGGCACAGTATTGTAACTTTTTTCTATTTTCATTTGACGTTCTAAGCACGTTTGGGTTGTTGTCCTGCGACATGTAATATAGAATTAATTTTGGCAGACCAAACCTATGCTCCTTCCCCATATGTTGTTTATCTGGTGACCCTTTGTGCAGGTAATGATGAAACACTATTTGGATCCTTGTGGTGGTATGGTCATCTCGGGCTAGGTATGACTCGAAGAGTGGTAAACGTTCAACACGTGGTTTATTCCTAACAGAGACACAAGATAAACAAGCATGCCTTCTGGAGGAGGTTCATGAACATGGAGGTATTATAACTGGAGAGAGTGAGAAG
>CAMQSH010000251.1 GCA_947036575.1 uncultured Brevinema sp.
CAAGCTGATGTAGAAAACATTGTTTTTAGACCTTTGTCCGCTAATATTTTACCTACCTCTCCTTTATCATTATCCTTTCCAGAATTATCACAAATCGCCTATGATTTTACAGGGTTTTCTCAAAAAAGAGTTGAACTAGCAAAAACTCTTAAAATTACATACACTCCTTCTATAACAGAAAAACACTTTGACAAAAACAAGCAAGAATTAGCTATGGGAAACAAAGCTTTTGAAATATTTGAAAAACAAAAAAAAATCAATATTTCTCATATCAATCGTATAGGATTGCATTTTAAATTAGACAATACAACAAGATGTGTTATTGGTAGAACACCTTTTGAAAGTAATTATCTTAAAAAATTTTATGATAAAATAGAAAAAAAAGATTTTGCGTTTTCTTCTAATTCTCCTAATTTATTATTTGGATTTATGTATGGTTCTTTAGATATTGAAACCCACGAAACCTTGGCTCTAAAAATATTTAGCACTATTGTTTCTCAATATAAAAATTCACCAAATATTCAATTATTTGACAATGAAAATCTTTTATTAGGTAGTAGAGTAATTGAACCCCTATTACAAAAAGAGTTAGAGCCATATATTTTATATTCTAATGAAATGTATTGTCCTATTATTTCTTTAGATATATAATATCCTATAAAAAGTAAAAAAAACATAGGGAATAGCATAAATCCCTTGCTTTTTATGTATTATAAGGTATACTAATAATATAAAGGACTTGATTTTTTATAGATTATAAGGTATACTTATTACATAAATTATAATTTATATTATTTTGGAGATCCTTATGATTATTTTCTTATTGACTATTTTTATTATTTCTATTGTATTGTTAATACCTACAATATTATTACAAACTAACGGAGCCAATAATGGAATGTTATCCTCCAATATTACGGCAGGAGCATTTGGTGCTCGTTCTAATGAAATACTGGTAAAGTTTACTAGTTATTGTATTACCGTTTTTATTGCTTCAGCTCTTCTATTATCAATTCATTTTATTCGTTTGGATAAAGAATTCGTTGAAGAAGATATCCCCACAGCGGAGATGACCACAGAAGCCGAAACAGTTACTGAAGAAGAAGCTAAAGCTCTTCCTATAACAGAACAATAACAATTAAACAAAAAAAAGGTATTTTTATACCTTTTTTTTTATATTTATAATAGAGGTTTTTATGAAATATGCCGCTATTATCGTAGCAAGTGGTACTGGTTCTCGATATCAAAGTGATATCCCAAAGCAATTCACTTATATTAATAATAAAATGGTGTTAGAATATACCTTAGAAAAATTTATAAAGCTTATAGATAAAATTATTATTGTAGTCCCACAAGATTACAAACAATCTATCAGTGATCATTTTGCTCAGTTTCCAACTATAGAAGTTTGTGCTGGTGGAAACTCCCGACAACATAGTGTGCTTAAAGGATTGCAATACCTACAAGAGTATACTCCTAATATTGTTACTATCCATGATGGTGTCAGATTATTAGTCTCTAAAAAAATGATTTTAGACTCTTTAGAAACTGCATCAAAATACGAATCTGCAGTACCTATTGTGCCTATTATAGATTCTTTATGGCAAAAGAACAAAGATCAAACTCTTTCTACTTCTTGTAATAGAGAATTATTTGCTTGTTCGCAAACACCTCAAGCATTTAATTATCACAAAATACTCCAAGCCCATCTTCATGGGAAAGAATCACTTTCACAATTTAGTGATTGTGCCAGTGTTTACACTAATTTATTTAATAATATAAATACTTACGAAGGAAATAAAACCAATATTAAATTAACTACTTCGGAAGATCTTAAGTTTATAAAATTTTTACTTCAAGCATAATATTATATTTAAAAAGGAGTTTCTATGAGTACACAGAAAAAATATAAGGTTTTATTTGCCAGTGGCGAAGCCGTTCCTTTTGCAAAAGTTGGTGGACTCGCTGATGTTGTTAGTGCACTTAGTAAAGCATTAAATCAAAAAAAACAAGATGTCCGCATTGTCATTCCAAAGTATCGTTCTGTTACAGAATATATGAACAAATTCCACATTAAAGCTGAAAATACTTATAAAGTATCGATTGAATTTAATGATGCTGAATATCCTTTTACTATTGAAGAAATATCGTATCAAGAAAATAAATTTATCTTTATTGATATTCCTGAATTTTTTGATAGAGACAATCCTTACATAGATACCATTACAGGTAAAGATTACAATGACAATCTCAGACGCTATGTAATTTTTAATAGAGCTGTTCTTGAGGCTTGTAAAGTTATTTCTTGGATACCAGATATTATTCATTGTCATGATTGGCATATGGGTTTAATTCCTTTATTCAAACAAGCTTTACCTGAATATAGTGCTGTTTTTCATCAAACAAAAACTATCTTTACCATACATAATCTCGCCTATCAAGGTGTATTCTCTGTAGATCAATATCCAACTCTTGGTATTGATTGGAAATATTTTCATGTTAATGGGCTTGAATATTACAGACATATTAATTTAATGAAAGGTGGTATCGTTTTTTCAGATGCTGTAAATACCGTAAGTGAAACCTATGCTGAAGAAATCAAAACAGACGGTCTGGGAGCCGGACTAGAAGGTGTTATTCGAGAAAAAAGAGACTATGGTATTTTCCGTGGTATTATGAACGGCGTTGATTACACAGAATGGGATCCATCTATAGATCTCATTCTAAAAAATAAATATTCCATTGTATATAATACTGAATCTCTTGAGAAAAAAGCTGAAATCAAAAAAATATTCGTAAAAGAAAACAAACTCAAACTAGATAAAGATTCTCCTCTTATTGGAATCATTACAAGATTATACGATCAAAAAGGAATGGATATCTTTTTAGAATGTGTAGAAAATTTATTACACAATAATATTGCTTTTACTATTTTAGGAACAGGTAAAAAAGAATACGAAGAAAGATTAACAGAGCTATCGCAACAATTTCCAGCTCTGATGAATGTCATGATAGGATTTGATGTAGAGCGTTCTCATGAAATTGAAGCAGCTTGTGATATCTTTTTGATGCCTTCTCTATTTGAGCCATCTGGGCTTAATCAATTATACAGCCTTCGTTACGGTACTGTACCTATTGTTAGAAAAACTGGCGGTTTGGCAGATTCTGTCACCGATGGGAAAACAGGATTTGTTTTTGAAGAATATCATCCGAATGTTTTATCAGATACTATTTTTAGAGCTGTTGATATTTGGAGAAA
>CAMQSH010000252.1 GCA_947036575.1 uncultured Brevinema sp.
GGAGCTAGTGCTAACTAGCACTAGCTCCGACACACCGAATGATGGATTGCACCGGGATCCTGTGGATTATGGTGTTCCTGCTGTACCGGATGATCCACCTGTTCAGCCTATCAAGTGGATACAGCCTTCCAGATACCCAGCGGATTACATATGCCAGGGATCTGCTTCTGCAGCTACGGTTGAATTCCCACCAAGTTGTTTTCACTGAGAAACTACCGGAGGTGATCCAACGTAAACACTCGCCTGGACATTCAGATACGGCACATCATAAAAAAAAGGTAACACGGAGGGGGAAGAAAAAGGCAGGAGTCAGAGCTAGACTGAAGAGGGGGAAAGTGAAACACCGGACTCTGCCGTCAGTTATTCTAGCTAATGTACGCTCACTGCGTAACAAGACTGACGAACTGCAAGCCAACATTAATCACATGTACGAATATCGGACGGCATCAATCCTGGCATTTACTGAGACATGGTTAAATGAAAACGACAGTAACGATGCCCTGCACATAGATGGCTTTGGCTCTCCTATAAGGCTGGACAGAGACTCTGTACTGACTGGAAAGCATCACGGAGGGGGGGTCTGTATCTACGTCAACTCTCACTGGTGCTCATCTGTGGTGGTCAGAGAAGAATTGTGCAACACCGATATTGAACTGCTGGCTATCTCCCTTCGCCCATTCTACCTTCCACGGGAATTTCCACAAATCTTTATCATCCTGGTCTACATTCACCCCAAAGCGAAAGCTTCTGCTGCCACTGAACATGTCAAAAACATCATGAACAGGTTAGAATTAGTTTCTCCAGATGCTCCCAAATTTCTTATGGGTGATCTAAACCATTGTTCACTTGACAAAACACTTAAAGGGTTTGAACAGTATGTTGACTGTACCACACGATTTGGCAAGACTTTAGACAAATGCTATGGTTCTATTCCAGATGCATACAGAGCTGTCCCCCTCCCCCCCCTAGGCTCTGCCGACCATAATAGCATTTTGCTTGCTCCTGCTTACCTACCTGTAGTAAAGAGGTCAGACAAAATAACTAAGAACATCAAACAATGGACCCCAGACAGTATTGACAGACTACAAGGCTGTTTTGAAACAACTGACTGGAATTGTTTACTGTCCCCTAGTAACATCGATGAGCAGGTAGACACAGTGACTGCATATATCTCCTTTTGTGTGGACAGTATAATTCCTACCAAAACTGTTACAATATTCCCCAACAATAAACCCTGGGTCACAAAAGAATTAAAACAAGTACTCAATAAGAAAAAGAGGATTTTCTTCACCGGCTCGGAGGAGGAAAAGAAGGAGGTCAGTCGAGAGGTCAAGCGTGCCATTAAAAAGGCCAAGCTGGATTATAAAAACAAAGTGGAGGTCTCCTTTACCCAGGGGAATCTTCGCTCCGCCTGGCAGGGTCTGAAGAACATGGCAGCGGTGAACTGCATTACATCCAGTCACAAACCCATCCAGGTTGATGGCTGCAATACAACATCTTTACCCAATGACCTCAACTCATTCTTCTCAAGATTCGAAATGGACAACAGCACAGAGCTTAAGACCATCATCTCCTCACTCCATCCTGGTGACACCACCATCACCTTCAGCAGGGAAGAGGTGGTGAGAGCCCTCAAGAGGACAAAACTCAACACTGCCACCGGACCTGACAACATCTGTGGGCGGACCCTGAAGCACTGTGCTGAGCAGCTGGGGGAGGTATTCCAGCAGCTGTTCCAGACCTCCATGAACTGCAGCACAGTGCCCCGGAAGTGGAAACATTCCACAGTTATCCCCATCCCCAAGAAGGGCCCCACTAAGGTATTAAATGATCTGAGGCCGGTGGCCCTTACCTCCCTGGTGATGAAGGCGATGGAGAGGATAATTAAAAACTTTATCACCAAGTCTGTTGAGCCTATGATGGATCCATTGCAGTTCGCGTACAGGGCCGGCAGGGGAGTGGATGATGCCAAGATATTTATCCTGGAGACCATCCACAAACACCTGGAGACCCCCAACACCATCGCCAGGCTCCTGTTCGCAGACTTCTCTTCTGCATTCAACACCATGCAGCCACACATCCTTGCTGAGAAGTTAAATACTCGCTTTAACTTGGACCACCAGGTCATTAAGTGGGTTATTGACTTTTTAACCAACCGGTCTCAGAGGGTGTTTGTCAATGGTTCATACTCCAACATCCTCCACACCTCCACTGGCTCCCCGCAGGGCTGTGTCTTATCGCCCCTGCTCTACATCCTCTACACTGACGACTGCAGGTCCACTCAGCCAAACTGTCAGCTGGTGAAATTCGCTGACGACACAGTCCTGCTCTCTCTGCTCTCTGTCCCTAACCTGCACCATGGCTCTGTACTTCAGGACTTTATTACCTGGTGTGAGGGCGCCTGTCTCCAGCTGAACTCTACCAAAACCAAAGAGGTAATTGTTACATTCTCCAGCAAGCAGAGACAATTAGCAGAGGCTGTCACTACCACCATCCAGGGGGAGCCTGTGGAGTTGGTGGAGGAATACAGGTACCTGGGCACAATATTCGATGGCCTTCTAAGGTTTTCCTCCAACACCGAGGCGATCATCAAGAAGTGCCACCAGAGACAATACCTGCTCAGGAAGCTGAGATCGTTTGATGTGAACAAAGATATTCTCCTGACCTTCTACCACTCCTTCATTGAGAGCGTACTTACATTCTCATTCATCTCATGGTTTCACTCCATCAGCCTGCAAGACCGGACACGCTTACTCAGCATCACCAAAGTCTGCTCTAAAATCATTGGACACCCTGTTAGAGCTTTGTCTGCCTTTTGTGACCAGCAAACACTCCGCACCGCTCACAGGATCCTACACGATTCCTCACACACATTACATCCTGTGTTCGAGTGGCTCCCATCGGGACGCAGACTGCGTTGTCCGCGCTGCAGGACACAAAGGAGGAGGGCCACCTTTGTTCCTACAGCAGTCCTACTTATGAACAATGACCCCTCCCTGTCTCAACAACTTTGCCCAGCCCCCGTCAGACTGAATGCACATAGCACTTTAACGTGATGCACAGAGCACTTTGAAATTGACAGCTGCTAGAATTTTTTAACTGAAGCACTTTGCGAATGTTTTTATGTTGTTTGATGTCCTGTTTGTCCTAATGCTGCTCTTTATGCCTTTTTAAATTGCCCCTTGGGGACAAATAAAGTGTTTGATTGATTGATTGA
>CAMQSH010000253.1 GCA_947036575.1 uncultured Brevinema sp.
TTTATAAAAATATTATACTATATTATTTAAAATGTTTCAAACTACATAAGATAGTCATCCAGAGCATTTACCCTTTCTATTGACTTTTATCTATATATCTTCTAAAATATAAATGACGATTCTCTAACTATATTTTTGTAGCCGGCATATGTTAAAAATGTTTATATTCGTATAGTAAACAAAGAATACTTCCATAGTATTGTTATGTTTCTTTTAGCGGATATAAACACAAAACCATGTTGATAAGCTGTTAGAGGATCGTCAAACATACAGTGCTATGGGAGTTTTTTATGTATGACAAAATTTTTTTATTTTTAGTGTTTCTCTTTCTTTCTACTTTTTTATTTCCAATAAACACTATCGTCTATGATAGGGAAGAATTTTTTTACAATCATAGCAAAAATCGTAAAATCTTTACCCAATTTTATGATCCTTATAGTGGTAAAATATTCTATACTCCTCAAGATATGGAAGTAGACCATATTGTCCCTCTTAAAGAGGCGTGGAACTTAGGGGCAAAATATTGGGATAAATCAACAAAACAAAAATTCGCAAATGACATAGAAAATTTAATTCTTGTTTCCAAATCTTGTAATAGATCCAAAGGTAGCAAATCACTATCTGAATGGTTACCACATTATCAAAACTTTCATGCTGAATACAGTAATCGTTATCTTCTCATCATCAACAAATACAATCTAAATTAATGATGGGACATTCGTCCAAGACATTCGCCCAAGACATTCGCCTAAAAGTATTACTCCTTTCCATCAATTTTTATATTATTTAAAGTAGAGGTTCTACCCTCCACTCTTTTTTTGTATGACTACTATGATAAAATAAAATCCTATGATTTACCGCAGAAAAATTCTGCTCTATACTTTGTTTTACAGAATCCCAAAACTCTCTATTGTCTTCTTTTTGTGCATATATTTTTAAATAATTAGGATAAAATTGTGGATAATATTCTTTGATTAGTGTCAAAACTCTAGCCTTATATGCACCACGTAGATTGAGGTTTTCAAAATTCCACTCATCTACATCATCTTTTAACTCTCTATACAATGCCGAAATATTAGTGATATAAGGAAATATCGGCGATGTAAAGATCTTTGTAGTAATTCCATTTTTGTGTAATTCTTTGATTGCGTTCACTCTTTGTGATACAGAAGGCGTCATAGGCTCGCTTAATTTCCGAAAATTATCGTCTAAAGTATTAAGAGAAATCGCAACATCAATATTTTTCATCTGTTTAAAAAGATCTATATCCCGCAAAACAAGAGAAGATTTTGTTAGAATACTAACATAGGTATCGACATCTACTAACTGCTCCAAAATACGCCTAGTATTTTGAAATTTGGCTTCTACATGCTGATAAGGATCAGTCACCGTACTCAAAACAACTTTTTTACCTATCAATTTTTTGACATTAAGTTTTTTCTCACAAGTTTTAACATCTACAAATTTACCCCAATCTTCTGTATGATCCGTGAAACGCTTCATAAATTCTGCATAACAATAAGTACAATCATGGCTACAACCTACATAAGGGTTAATCACATAATCAATACCAGTAATATTACAAGGGCTAATTAATTCTTTGACTTGAATTTGATTGATAGCGAGCATTAATCTTTGTCGTTTGCTTCAGCTTGCTTGATCTTATCTAAAGCAAGTGTTTCTTCCAATAAAGCCTCTAGCATTTCTTCTTTGGAATATTTACCAATGACTTCTCCTTTGCGGAAAAGCACGGCACTAGTTTTACCTACAGCGATACCAAGATCTGCTTCTTTAGCTTCGCCAGGACCATTAACAACACAGCCCATAATAGCGACTCTTATATAAGATTTAATTTGACTCGTTTTTACTTTAAAGGCATGTACTGCTTCCAAAACATCATATTCTACACGAGCACAAGTAGGACAAGAAATAATTTCTATCCCTTCTTGTCTCAGTCCTAAAGATCTCAAAATAAAACGTCCTGCCTCTACCTCTTGAACCACATCACCCGTAATAGAAACACGTAAGGTATCACCTATCCCTTCTTGTAATAAAGTGCCCATACCTATGGCATTTTTAACAACGGCTTGCATGCCATCTCCAGCCTCTGTAACTCCTAGATGAATAGGATAATCACACTTAGTCGCAAAGAGCCTATTAGCTTCTATCATAGTCAATACATTACTAGATTTGAAAGATACTTTAATATCTTGAAAGTCTAGATCCTCTAATAATTTAATATGTTCAAAGGAAGATTCTACCATTGCTTCAGCTGTTGGGTGAGGATATTTGTTAGGGTTAAGAGATCCCGCATTAACACCTATACGAATAGGAATGTTTTTTTCTTTAGTTGCTTTGATGACTTCTTTTACATGATCTAAATTAGAAATATTACCAGGATTCAAACGCAATCCATCTACTCCAGATTCTAAAGCAATGAGTGCTAATTTGTAGCTAAAATGAATATCAGCAATAATAGGAAGTGGAGATTGTTTTTTGATCTCAGCCAAGGCAAGCGCCGAAGCTTCATCAGGAACACCCAAACGAACAATATCACAACCCGCAGAATGAAGACGAAATAATTGATCAACAGCTACTGGAACATTGACCGTGGGAACACTGAGCATAGATTGGATAGAGATCTGATGTCCAGATCCTATTTTAACATCACCTACTGATATTTCTCTTGTATTTCTACGTTTTATATGAATCATAGTAATCCTCTATATAATATATAAAAAGGGATTTGATAGACAAATCCCTTTTTATATTTTTAATAATTAATTTAAAAATTTACTGTTTCATGTTGGAAAATTGATCTAACTTCTTCCATAGTAAATGTTCCATCATAAAGTGGAGCTTTTACAGCAGCACCAACAAGCCCATGCTTTTCGTATTGAGCTAATATTCTTAGATCTTCTTTTGTAGAAACATTATCTGCAAGATATAAATCTACAATATCAAGATCTAATAAATTCTCAATAGTATCTCTATCTGGGTGAGCCATAGGACCATTTTCTGTATGATTACAAAAAAAGATCTCATCAATCCCAAATTCAGGTAAAGAACGAACTAGATCAATAGTTCTTTTACCAAGAGCATGCGTCATATTTTTAGTGTACACAAAACCATCTAAAGAATCTATCCACAAAGCCACTGGTCCTATATTATTAGCTAATATATTACGAAGAAATTTTTTATTTTCTATCA
>CAMQSH010000254.1 GCA_947036575.1 uncultured Brevinema sp.
GTTTTCTAATATCTGAGATTCATAGTGTTATTCAAGATGTCCTCAAAGAAGAAGGAAAATTATATCATTTTTTTAACTTACCAAAAATTTATAATATTAATCCTAAAGAAAGAAAAGAAAGAACTAAATTAATTCAAAAAATCAGTGATTACCTTAATGATTTTTTTGAAACCTGTGAACTTCTTGAAGAAAAGCTTGGGGATAATCCAACACTTGAACAAGTTACAGAATTAAGAACAATTGTTCGTGAAAAAAGACAAAAATTCATAGCACATATTGCAGATATTGATCTTAATAATAAATTAAAAGATAATGCTGCTGAAAATCTATTATATCTTGCAAATGATATTAGAAATATTCAAACCTATCTTAAAAAAGCATCTGATGTAAACTCTTGTTCTATTGAAGATATTTTAGCTGCTGGCGAAAAAAATCCTGAAGATGAACAATTGGCAACTATTGTAGATATTATCAAGAAAAAACTTGAAAAACTTACTCATATAGAAAATATTTTTAAAGCAAGTACAAATGAAATACTAGAATGGTCTGATGAAATCAAACGTACTCGTTATGTTGTTGATAAACAAAAAAAAGATCTTGTTCAAGCTAACTTGAGACTTGTTGTAAGTATTGGTAAAAGATATATGAATCGTGGTGTGCACTTATTTGATCTTATCCAAGAAGGAAATATGGGACTGATTCGTGCTGTTGACAAATTTGAATACAAAAAAGGTTACAAATTTTCTACTTATGCAACTTGGTGGATTCGTCAATCAATCACGAGAGCAATTTCTGAACAATCCCGTACTATTCGTATTCCTATACATATGATAGAACAAATTAACAAAATAAAAAAACTCGAAAGTACCATGACACAAGAATTAGGACGCACTCCTTCTGCTGAAGAAATTGGTACAGAATTGGGTTGGACAGTAAGTCGTGTACGACAAATCAAAAGTGTTTCAAACGATCCTGTTTCTTTAGAAACACCTATAGGACGAGATGAAGATTCTTCTTTGGGAGATTTCATCGAAGATACCAAAATTATATCTCCAGTAAATGCAACCATGTCTAATTTATTAAGAGAAAAGCTAAAAGAAATTATTGATTGTTTACCATTGAGAGAACAACGTGTTCTCAAAATGAGATTTGGTCTTGAAGATGGCTATATCCATACTTTAGAAGAAGTTGGTTATTTATTTCAAGTGACTCGTGAACGTATTCGTCAAATTGAAAGCAAGGCACTTCGGAAATTAAAAAATCCAAATCGTATCAAAGAATTTTTAGATTTTATTGATTAAATTAACCAATCAAAAAACCACCCTTTTATAGAGGGTGGTTTTTTAGTATTATAGATAAATTTTGTTTGTTTATTGCAAAGATAATTAAAAGGTGTTATAATAATGAAATCATTATTATAATATAGGAGTTAAAAATGAAAAAATTATTATTATTGTTGTTAGTCGTATCTTGTTCTTCTGTCAACGACTCTGTTACAAATGGTAGTGTCAAAACAACAGGAGATGCTGTTCTTGATACTGAGATTGCTGATGCTATAAAGCAAATGAGCGAATCTATTACTGGGATGGATCAGTGGGCAGATATTACTCTTCCTACAAAATCTACAGAAAAAACGGCAGACTACTATTTTTTTGATGCAGACAGTTTCAAATGGTTATCTGTTGATATATTCGACGGTACTCATAGTATTGAAGGAAATAATATAACTTTTAATAATGAAGTTGTAGAAAAAGAAGTTAAGGAAGGTAATCTTACTATAAGATCAGTAGCTGGTCTTACTATTACCAGTGAAGACAATAGTATCACATCCGAAGAGATAAAGAGTTTTGATAAATTATATACCTTAGAGACTACTTTCGAAAAAGAATGGTTAACACCTAAACTTGATGGTTCTGGTAAATGGGACAATATTATAGAAAGTAATAAAGATCAATATACTACTTATCACATTGTAAAGAAAACTGATTCAACAATAAGTATAATTTTAGTTTTTAAGGAAGCACAAGCAAATACTTATATTATACGACCTATAGACAAGGCTCAAACTTTTTTAAAACAATAATATAAATTAACCAATCAAAAAACCACCCTTTTATAGAGGGTGGTTTTTTACTGCCATGAATAAATTCTATTTATTCATTGTATAAATAATTGAAATGTGTTATAATGAGTTTATCATTATAACACGGGGTTAAAAAATGAAAAAAATATTATTAGTGTTGTTATTAGTCGTAACACACACAAACTCTTTCTCACAAGAGGGAAACAAAGAAATTAATACTAGTTACCATCGTTTTGGAATGGATATTCTAACAATAGGTTATGGGTATGGTGTGATGATCAGTCTTCCTCCGCTGTCCTTTTATCTTGCTAATGATCTCAATCAAATTATCAGTTTTGGGTTAAAGGGTGGATTTTCCATAGCTGGATTTCAAATGGGTGGTTCTGTAGGTTTTGGGAAAATGTATGCTTCCAAGAGTAATAAAGCATTATCTTTAGGATATTTAATGGAATTTAGTGCCGGTGGAATAATAGGACCAAGTTCATATCCTTTACCATTTTATGTTGGTTTTAGTCCTAACTTTATTTTAGAAATAGATCAATTTATCTTCAAAGCTGGGTTGTATGTAGATACTTCATTAATTGTCGCTGCTAATGTTGGTATTGGATTCTTATTAAAATAATTAAACATCGTTTATAAAAATAAAAAAACACCCTGTTATTAGGGTGTTTTTTTAATACTTATTATAAATATTCTTGTGTCTTAACAAGATTTCTTGAGATCAGTGAGAAGCTCATCAAAATCAGATAAATCCATTTTTGATAACTCTTTTTTATCAAAAACTCTAAGCTTTTGATAAAATTCCTTATACTCTGTCTTTTCTGTTTGTAACAAAGCTTTTAATAATAAACGTAAATCTTCACGAGAAGATTGTGCTTTTTCTATCAAACTTATTAATTGTTTATTAGAAACATTAACTTTTTTATTTTTATTATACTTTTTGTTTTTTTGAGTTGGTTTAACCAACATTCTATATCCAAAAATAAGAATAACAACAAATGTTACAAATCCCACCAAAATCATAAACTCTACACTTTGTAAAAATTGCATAAAAGATCCTACCTTATTCATCTCTTTTTAAGACTTCAATGAAAGCTTCTTGAGGTATATTGATACTACCTA
>CAMQSH010000255.1 GCA_947036575.1 uncultured Brevinema sp.
TAAAGACAAGACCATTAGATTGGCATGCTACATTATGTAGATTAAGATCTTTAGAATGTAAAGAACAAAGCACAAAAAAATAAAGGAAATTATCCGTTAAAGAGCTTACGAAGATTTATCAATTTATGAAAACACATTATGCTAAGCGAATAATATCTATTAATATAAATTAGGTATAAAGTTATCGTTAAATCCTACACATTATTTTATGATACAGCCCTATTGTGGATAATTGAGAAAATAAATATTAAGATAGAGAGAGGTAAGAATATATGGATTATTCTTCATTATTTCGTCAAATAAAAGACTACCCAAAAGAAGGAATTTTATTTGAAGATGTCACAACTTATTGGAAAGATGCTGATGCCTTCGCATATAGTATCTCAAAAATAGTTGAATATTTTAGTAATAAAGGTATTAATAAAGTTGTAGGTTTAGAGGCAAGGGGATTTGTTATTGCTGCTCCTGTAGCTATAGGCTTACACGCAGGTTTTATTCCTATCCGAAAACCAGGGAAATTACCAGCTGAACTTATTTCACGATCTTATTCTTTAGAATATGGAGAGAATCATTTGGAACTTCATAAAGATGCTATTAGTCCTGGAGATAAAGTGTTGATTTGTGATGATATTTTGGCTACAGGTGGCACTCTAGAAGCTTCAGAACAAATGATTTTAGAGTTAGGTGGAGAGATTCTTGGTATAGGATTGTTATCAGAATTAACCTTTCTTAAAGGAAGAGAAAAACTAAGCACCAAAGATATATTTTCTCTTTATCATGTACAAGATTAATAGTATTTAATAAAAGACAACAACTAAAAACACCCTAAGCTTATGCTAGGGTGTTTTTTTATAGTTATAGTTAACTAAATATTTTATACAAATTTAGCTTGGATAGCTGATAACCATGTTGCAAACATATCACTATAATCATCATCTGCCATTTCAAGATCAGCAAGTCTTTTTGACCCAGCTTTTTCTAAAAGAGCATCAAAATCAATACCAGCTTGACAGAATTGAGGAAAAGAAGAAGATCCTATTGCAAATACAGCAAAAGAAGTATTTGATAAATCTTCATTGGTATTTTGTAGATCTTCAAGGATTTTACCTGCGTTACTAGGTGGTTCTCCATCACCCCAAGTGCTTGTAACAATTAGAATATTTTCTAAAGATTTGAGATCATCTACAGACACATCACCCAAATCTTTTACGGATACTTCATATCTGCTATTATTTTTTAGATAATCGCCAGCCTGTTCAGCAAGCCCTTGAGCATTTCCTGTTTCGGAACCATATAATACGGATATATTATTCATTACAAACTCCTTTAATGATTGTATATACAAGTATAGAACAAAGGAGAGAGTAAGGTCAAATTTTATAGAAAATAATTTGATTTTATTTTTTAAACAGCTATACTACAAAGATTTGGCTAAGCAATCCATTACCCAAGACATTTCGGATAAGCTCGTACTACCAAGGTGTCCAATACGGATAATCTTACCAGAAAATTCTCCTTGACCACCTGTAATAATAATATCTTGATCATACATTTTTTGTATGATTTCTTTAGGATTAGGAACAAAAAATCCACTAACACTAAGGCTATTAACAAAGTCAGGATGAACAACAGATTTCAATCCTAATTCTTCTCCTCTTTGAAGGGTAAATTGGGATAATTGGCTATGTCTCTCATAAATATTAGCGACACCTTCTTCGAGCATACTATGAAGACTAGCATGTAGTCCTAATGTTTGGGAAATGTTAGGAGTCCACGAAACCAAACCATCTTCTTGAGTAGTTATTTCTTGTTGAAGATTAAAATAAAATTTTGGTAAGCTTGATTTTTTCATGGCAGATGATACTTTGTCTCCATAATAGGATAAAAAAGCCAATCCCGGAGCTATCATAAACCCCTTATGACCAGCACCAAGGCAGATATCAATTTTGTTTAGCTCTTGATCTATAGGACTAGTGCTGACAGAACTAATCGCATCTACGACAAATAATGCATCCGTAGGAGCAGTAATTTTAGCATATTCTTTTATAGGAGCAAGGACACAAGTGCTCGTTTCTGAATGACATGTGGTAACAGCTTTGGCATCGGGATGATCTTTAAGGGCTTTTTCTAATTGTTCAGGAGAAGGATAAGTACCGTAAGGACTTTCAACACTGATGACAGTACAGCCAAAAGCTTGAGCTATAAGACGAAAACGCTCACTAAACTTTCCAAATTCTAAACAAATTACTTTATCATTTGGAGATAAAATGTTAATGAGAGCCATTTCCATGATTCCCGTACCAGAGGAAGGCATAATAATACTAGGATTAGAATTATTAAAAAAATGAGTGAGAAGAACACAACATTCTTTTTGGATTTTTTTAAACTCTGCTGATCGGTGATGATATACTTCTTGCTTTGCTTCATGAACAAAATCAGGAATGTTTACAGGACCAGGTGTCGCAAGAAATTTTTTCATATTATAAGAACCCCACTTTTTTATATGTCTTTAAGGAATAGAATTTGTTTGATCGGCATAAAAACCGCTAACAGCTCTGTTTTGTGCGTTTCTATATTGTTTTTTATTGTAGGTGTCGGGAATCCAAATACCATCTTGGACAAAAGAATAGAGATATATGACTTTAGGATCTAATTCCAATTCTATCTCGAAGATACCAGCACCTTTGTGTTTGAGCTGATGAGAATAAGGATTCCAGTTATTAAAGTCCCCAGCGATAGTTATAATAGTGGCATTAGTATTTATATGTTGAAAAAGATAAACATCATTAGAAACCCAAAAAGGAAACCTTTTGTGAGGAATGAATTCATTAGTGAGATTGAGGATAGATATTTTTTGACGTCCCATATCTAATTCAAAATCAGGATTGAGAGGATCGGCAATCCAAAAGCCATCTACTTTAATACGGTATTTATATTGACCAGCAAGAATACGATTTGTCAAAGAAAGCACCCAAAGATTAGAGCGAGATTCTTCCATCTGTAAATCATTTTTCCAATTATTAAAATCACCAGCAATTTGTACAGATTTAGCAGGACCATTGTAGAAAAATAAAATAGTATTACTAAGTATCATAGGCGATTGAAATTTTATGTCTGTGATATCTTTGGTAAGGAGATCATTTATTCTCCGTTCATCGGGAATAATCATACGGGATTGAG
>CAMQSH010000256.1 GCA_947036575.1 uncultured Brevinema sp.
GCTGTATTTGGGTTTTTGAGAATGCTCTTTAACCTTATCAAAAAATATCCTTGTCATAGTATTGTTGCTGCTTTTGATGTTCCTAGATCTACTTTAGAACGCACCAAAGCTTATAGTGACTATAAAGCTACTCGTAAAGAAACCCCTGCAGATTTAATTGCTCAAATGCCTCTCGCCAAAGAATGTCTAGAATGTGCTGAAATTCCAGCTCTTACTGTTCCTGGTCATGAAGCAGATGATGTGCTTGCTTCTTTAGTCAAAAAATATAAAGGTGAGTACGAAATCATTGTTTTCACAGGCGATAAAGATTTATTGCAATTAGTAGAGGAAGGTGTTTCCGTTGCACTACCAGACAAAAACTCTCCCGATGGCACAAAAATTTTAGATAGAGAAGGCGTTAAAGAACACAAAGGTGTTTACCCAGAAGAGATACCAGATTATTTAGCGATTTTAGGCGATGCTTCCGATAATATTCCAGGGATCAAAGGAATAGGCGAGAAAGGTGCTATCACGCTCATTAATGAATTTCATAGCTTAAAAAATATTTATGAAAATCTAGAATCTGTAAAGCCAACATTAGCTAAAAAATTAGAAGAAAGCAAAGAAAATGGATTTTTGAGCTTAGATTTAATTTATCTAAAAGATGATTTGGAAGTTAATATCCCTAATATTAGTGAAGAAATCCTCACGATCAATCATTTGACGACAACAAAATTTATAGACAAATTACAAGAATTAGAATTATATTCTCTCCTAAAAGAACTAGCTCATGCAAAAGGAGCTACTTCAGATAAAGATGAAGATATGTCTTTATTTGGTGCAGCAGAATCATCAGTGGAGATTAAAGAGTTTTCTTTAGACACTCTGGATGTTCTTAGTAAATCCATAGGGGTAGGCTTACAAATTGTAGAGGAGACTTTGCAATTTGCTTCTACAGAAGAGGTTTTTTCTTTAGAGTTTTCTAGGATTGAAGAGTTCAAAAAAATGATAGCAATGTTTTTTGAGGCATTACAAGAAAATGAAAAAAAATTAATCGTGTTTGATCAAAAAAAACTTATTCATTTTTTAAAGTCTTATGATTTGACTTTACCTATATGTGATGATATCAAAATCATGGCTTATTTATTAGATCCTGCTAGGAATGTATATGCAGTAGAATATCTAAGTCTAGCATATCTTGGTAGAAACGACCCTACTGCTCGTATCTTTTATGACTTAAAACAACATCTTGGAAAAACATTAGTCGCTAATGGTATGGGTAAAATTTATTATAATATTGATATGCCTTTACGTCCTATTTTGGCCGATGTAGAGAGAGTGGGGGTTGCTTTAAATACAGATCTATTAGATGCCATTTCAGCAAGCTTATCAGAACAACTAATCTCTTTAGAACAAAAAATTTATCTCATTGCAGGAAAGGAATTTAATATTCTTTCTCCAAAACAATTAGGTATAGTGTTATTTGAAGATCTGGGATTAAAACCTCATAAAAAAACCAAAACCAAATCTTATTCTACAGATGAAGAAAGTCTAGAAGCTTTGAGTTTTGTTCATCCTTTACCCAAAGAAGTGCTACAATATCGTTCTTTATCAAAATTCAAAAGCACCTATACAGATGCTTTACCAAAGTTAGTAGATGCTAATAATAGAGTACATACGACTTTACATCAGACGGTAACAGCGACAGGGCGATTGTCTTCAGGTGATCCTAATTTACAAAATATCCCTATACGAACAGATCTAGGAAAAGAAATTAGAAAAGCATTTGTTCCTACAGAGGGTAAAAAATTAGTGAGTGCCGATTATTCACAAATAGAATTGAGACTTTTTGCTTCTTTATCCAAAGATCCTAAAATGATAGAATATTTTACCAGTGGTGGCGATGTTCATAGACACACTGCTGCAGAGATGTTTAAAATTGCTGAAAATGAAGTTGATGACGACCAACGCCGAGCTGCCAAAACAGTAAATTATGGTATCAGTTATGGAATGTCAGCTTTTCGTTTGGCGAATGAATTAGATATTGAGTTTGGGGAAGCTCGTAGTTTTATTGATTCGTATTTTGATACTTTTCCAGGCATTCAAAAATTTATGATGGAAACTTTAGAGTTTGCTTGTAAAAACGGTTTTGTCAGCACTACTTATGGACGAAGACGTCCTACTCCTGAATTGTTGGGGAAAACGCCTGATAAAATTACTAATTTATCTCACCCTTCTCGTTTTGCTATTAATGCTGTTGTGCAAGGGACGGCTGCCGATATTATCAAAATAGCAATGTTGGCCGTAGATAAAATGATTAATCAAAAATATCTTGATAAAGTAGTCATGATTTTACAAGTGCATGATGAATTATTATTCGAAGTAGATCCTAGTTTTGTTGAAGAGTTTCAAAAAGATTTGATAGAGACGATGTCTTCTGTCGCAGATTTAGAAGTTGTACTAGAAGTAGAAGTGGGCAGTGGGGATAACTGGGGCGAGGCGCATTAATGAATACAAAAGATATAGCCATCATTACTTATTCTCAAAGTCCTTTAAAAAAGATAATGCCTTATTTTAACGATAATGTACAGATATTTGATGAGAAGTTTACAGATTTTGATTCCTTAGATGTTAGAGAAGTTTGGCTAGATACTTATGTAGATCTTTATGATCCTCGATTGACAAAGCACGAGTACTTATATCAATTTTTTGCACGTATCCATAGAATTTGCGATGATACGAGTAAGATAAAAAAACGATTTTTGAGAAATTTCACTTATAAAACTACAGATCCTACTCTTCATAAGGTATTTTATCTTTATTATTCTTTTGTGCAATTTTTTGATAATGGCTATGGAATTAGCCCTATTTATATTCCTGATGTTTTGGACAAAGACTACCTATATCATCCCTATAATCAATTATTAAAAGGTGATAGTGTTTTACCTTGGAATAAAGATTCACAATGTAGAGTCATCCATTTTAATGATATTGTTACGAATCTAAAAAACATTTCCTTGGATAATGAGACTATCATCATACAAGGAATGAAAGTCAGCCTAGTGGATATGTGTGATAAAATCAATCAAATATTCGGTAGTAAAAAACATACATTCGAAAATGCCTATGATATTTTTGTAGATGATGATCTAGAGGGACAGATATTAACAGAGATCAATTA
>CAMQSH010000257.1 GCA_947036575.1 uncultured Brevinema sp.
GCATGCTGATACGGTAAACCCTTGTGTAGATGTTGTTCCTGTTATTGATGGAGATGTGATTCGTTCCTCAAAAAATAGTGTTTTAGGTGCTGATGATAAATGTGGTATTGCAAGTATGCTTATTGCTATTGATACTATTCTCGAAAACAATATTTCTCATGGAGAATTATTATTTATTGTTTCTTCAGCAGAAGAAGTAGGATTAGTAGGAGCACAATATATCCCTCAAGATATTTTTCAAGGAATGGATTATGGGGTGATTTTAGATTCTGGTGGACCAGTTGGAAAAATCAATCTTAAAGCTCCTTTTCATTATACTTATACAATTACTGTTACTGGTAAAGCTGCTCATGCGGCTGTTGCTCCAGAAACAGGAATAAATGCTATTAAAATAGCTGCAGAAGTAATTTGTGATCTTCCAACAGGTCGTATCGCTGAAGATACTGTTTGTAATGTAGGTACTATTAGTGGTGGATCTGGACGCAATGTTGTACCCGAAACTGCAATTATTGTTGGAGAATTTCGTTCTCTTGTAGATGCTAAATGTGCTCCAATACAAGCACAAGTATTACAAGCAGTAGCTAATCATAAAGACAAAGCAGTAGATATTACTTGTGATATCCATAAAGGTTATGGAGGTTATGATTTTGATGAATCTGCAGAAATTATCAAATTTGTTGCTCAAGGAATATCTAATATTGGTATTACTCCAAAATATGAAGAATCATGTGGTGGAACTAATGCGAATGTGTATTCTACTAAAGGTGTTTGTTCTACGGTAATTAGTGTTGGTATGGAAAGCATTCATAGTGTTGACGAATATATTAGAATTCAAGATCTTATAGATACCACAAAGTTACTTATTAATTTAGTAGAAACAGCATAAATAATTATAAATAAAAAAATAAACCCACCTCATTAAGGTGGGTTTATTCGCTTTAAATAGTATTTTATAAATCTTTATCGTCTATAGATTTTTCATCAGAATATAAAGCAGATTCATCGTTATTTGTTAAATTGTCGATAATTTCTTCTTCTTCTTCTTCAGAAAATTCTTCTATTACTACAGTTTGGGAAAGGCTATCATGAAATCGTTGTTTGAGGATAGGATTGGTAACGATTAATGCAGGTAATCCCCAAGCCATCTCTATTAATTTTAAAGCAATAACACGAGAAAAAATAGAGAATACGGAAGGTCTTTCGTTTAATATAGTGGTAACTTTTATTTTTAATAATTTTGCCCCTATTGTTTGTCCTGTACTCCACCAGAAAATTCCAAAATAAAGAATAGAAATAGTTTGACTCAATAAAAATATAGAATTAGAATATTTACTTTGGATAATATGTATCCAGTAAGCAATATTTTGTTCTTGAGGAGTTAATGAGGAGAGACGAAGAAGGACTTCTTCAGAAAAAACTTGTTCTTCTGTTCCTAATTGTAAGCCACCATATTTTGTAATACTATCTAAAAGTAAAGATAATTCATCACCATAGATCCCCATTACAAAAGTAACCAGTATAACAAGTAATAGGGTGCTATCAATAGTATAAGACAGTAAACGCTTCCACCAAGGAGCTACTTTTAAGGCGTGTATTTTTTTTGTTTCTATTTTAAACAAGAGTTTTTCCTTTTATATAAATATTGAATTTTTATTCTCTATTTCAATTATACTTAATTTACCATATAAAATCAATTAAATAATAAGAATGGTATTTGATATATTTTTAGTTATCTCTTATAATATAATATTAGGGAAAGCATATTATATAAAGTGGGTTTAGTAAGTAATGATAGAAATTTTCAGTATTATTGGCGTTTTAACTTGTGTCGGATTATTTGTCTATTATAGATACACAGATACTAGAAATGTCAGTATGCAATCTTTAAAAGATTATTTGAAACAATCTGAAAAACATATAGAAACTATGCTAAGAAAAAAAGAAAAAGAATTTAATGATAAAATGATTGTTTCAGAAATTATTATTGAAAGAATGCATAGGTTGACTTCTACCTTACAAGAAAAACTAGATATTTTTGATCAAGATATTATTCAAGGTCAAGATCTTTATGATGCCTTAAAGCAAGAACTTGCTATGGTTGGAGAGGATCTGTTTGAATACAAAAAAATTCGTACAGAATTTAAAGATATTGAAGACAGAGTAGAGGGTATTTTAAATATTAAAAAACAGGCTGAAGATGGTACAGCAGATTTAAAAATTCTCAAAGATAGAATAAATGATTTTACTAAAGAATATCAAATGCTTACAGATGGTATAAAAACACAAAGCAGACACGAACTAGATAGCTTTTTTCATACAATGCAACAGGATTTATCTGATTATTTAATGAAGGCTCGTCAGCAATTAGCAGATAAAGATAATGAAATGACAGAGCAGATTCAAGAATTAGGAACAGCATCAGGATCAATGGCTAGTAATATCCGTGAATTTAAAGATTATGCACAGAATAGTATTGAACAATTGAAGCAAGAAAATGAAAAAGATTTAGAAATAGTAAAAAACATCACCGAATCAAACATTACAGATATCTATGATATGTGGGATAGAGTAAAAGAAAAAACACAAGAAGAATCAGAGGGTGTTTTGAGTTCTCTCACTTACCAAAAAGAATTTTTTGAAAATGCAGAGATCAATCTTCGTAATGAAATGGATCACTTTAACACACATTTGTCTACCTTATCTACAGAAATTCAAACTAGTTTAGAATTAAATGTCCAAGAAAAATCATATGAATTGGATATAAAAATCACTGATGTTTATACAAATATCGAAAATCATGGGGTAGAAGTTAAAACACAATTAGAAGACGAATTGACTTCACGAACAACATCAGTAAGAGAAGAGCTTGATCGATTATATTCTGCTTTTGTAGAACAGGAACAAACGATAGAAGATAAGATCCGAGCTTTAGGTAGTCGAGTGGGCGAAAATCTAGGATTGGCTGAAAAAAATTACAATGAAAATCTAAAAGAATTGAATACTACTATTATAGATGCTAAAAAATATGCAGAAGACACTCTTCAAACAATTACCATAAAAATAGAAGAGAACATTAAATCAATAGAGGCTAATTTTAGAGAAAAAGCTGATATAAATATGTTAAAAATTGAAGACAGCTTTAAAGAATCTAATCACGA
>CAMQSH010000258.1 GCA_947036575.1 uncultured Brevinema sp.
TCATCCTCTTTATGAAAATATCTGTAAGCTATGGTATCCTGATGAATAAAAAAAGCAATCCCACCCAAAATTAACTGGGTGGGATTACTTTATAAAAAATTGTTGTTTTCTTATTAAAACATTGACTTATCTATATAAAGAGCTAGTTATTAATAAGAGCTAACAAGAGTGAAACAACTCTAGGATATTCTTCTATGATTACTTCTTCTTTTAATTCATGAGCGAAATAACGTCCACCACCAGAAATAGGTACACTGTTGATACCTTTTGCCATATAGATATTTCCATTAGTTCCTCCTAAAATTGTAAGATTATTTGGAGTTACGCCAAGCTTATTTAATGCTTTATGAACAAAAGTAACGATATCATCATTGTCATTTAATACATATCCTACCATTTGTTCTTCATGAACACATGAAATTTGTACAGGAGTATTTTTGTAATTACTTAATACCTTAGCAACAGCATCATCTACTGTTTGTAAGAGTTTTTTAGTTTCGCCACCGTCATTAGAACGATACTCCCCTTTGATCTCAACTTTATCAGGGACAATATTAATAGTACCGCCTCCTGAAATTGCTCCGATATTTGTTACAATTTTATCAGAAATATGTCCTTGAGGTAATAGATTTAGAAGTTCTCCTGCTATTTTAATAGCACTAATTCCATTTGCTTGTTTTCCTGCATGGGCTGCAACACCTTTTATATTGATATCATAAGTACCACGAGAAGGTGCTACTGTACAAATACTTCCAATGTCCCCACCTGAATCAAGAATATAACCATAATCATATTGTTTAAGAATATTGGTATCAATATACTTTGCACCAATTAGACCTATCTCTTCAGCAGAAGTAAAAAGGAATAGTAAATCTCCGTGAGGAAGATTTTTTTCGAGGACTTCATCGATAGCAACGAGTGATACCGCTATACTAGTTTTACAATCAGCTCCTAAAATAGTATCTCCAGAAGATCGTATATATTTATTATCAACGATGATAGGCTTAATATTTTTTCCTGGTGTTACGGTGTCAGCGTGTGAATCAAAAAACATACTTTTTTTAGTTTTATCATTTCCTTCTAAAAAGACCAATAAATTTGAGCCTTTATTGTCTCCATCAGTATAATGCTGAAGTTCCATTTTTACTTTTTTACCTTCTAAATATTTTTGAATATATTCAAAAACTTTTTGTTCCTCAAAAGGTAAAGAATCTATTTTTACAAGATCTATAAAAAGGTCTACTGCCTTTTTCTGAATTTCTGGACTATACATTATGTCCTCCTATTTAGTTGTTTTTTTGAGGTGTTTCCCATTTTTCTATCCCTTGAAAACTAGGGAAAACATCATTAATATTAGGTCGATAAGCGACTGCAGAAATCGGGTAATAAAGAGGTATTAATACTTTTTCGACAATTGTTTTATTATGAATTTGTTTGTACAAAGCTTCTCTTTGAGGACCATTAGGTGTTTTTCGAGCTTTCTCTAAAAGAGCATCCATTTCGAAATTTGAATAAACGGTAAAATTACCACCAGGTCCTATACTTTTAGTATCAAAGAAAACTGAGTAAAATAAATCAGCATCTGGTGCTGAAGTCCAGCCCCCTAAAAACATCTCTGTATTAGAGTCATATACCATTTCAGCATATTTTGCCCAATCTACAATAACAATTTCAACATCAATACCTATTTCTTTTAAGTTTGCTTGTATTACCTCAGCAATACTTTTTCTTATTCCATCATTAGCTAAAAGATTGATTTTTGTTCCTTCTGGAACTCCCGATCGCTTTAATAATTCTTTTGCTTTTTCTTTATTTTGAACTATAGCTTCTCCTTTGGTATGTCCAAATCCTTTAACAGAGAGACTATTTGCTTGTTGACCAGCATTTAATACGGCAGAAGAAATAATCCCTGGAATATCTAAGGCATAAGCAATAGCTTCTCTAAAGAGAGGATTGTTGTAAGGATATTTTGAGGTGTTAAATCCTAAATATTCAATACGAGATAAGACAACTTCAGCAAATTGAAGTTTATCAGAAGACTCAATACGCTCTTTTTCGGTATAATCAATATCATAAGCGACATCAACTTCACCTGTTTCTACGGCAATCATTCGTACTAAAGATTCAGGGACAGTTTTTATAACAAGTCTATCTACATTTGCTTTTTTGCCCCAATAATTATCAAATTTTTCTAAAATAACACTTTGTCCAGGATTCCATTCTTTAAAAATATAAGGACCTGTCCCTATACTGAAATCTCCTGCTTCTGCGGCTTTTTTGTTTACGATTAGGGAAGGAGATCTAGTAAACAAACTTTGAAGAGGCGTGTGTGCTTCATGTAATTGAATTTCAAGAAGTAAGGGAGATAACACTACTATATTTTTAATTGATACAAGTTGTGATTGATGCGTAGGTGTTTCTCTCGCCTTATCAAGGCTATATTTCATATCCTCAGCTGATAAAACTTCTCCGTTGTGGAAGAGAACATTAGAACGAACAGTTATATGGACTGTTGTCGGATTAATATTGGTAAAAGCTACTGCTAAACTTGGCACAAGCTTTTCTTCTGTATTAAAATCAAAAAAATTGTCAAAAACTTGACTTCTGATTCTTCCAGAATGTACATCTAAAGCCCCATAAGGACTCAAAGATATCATTTCGATAGGAACAGCAATATTGAGTGTTTTCACACTGTCATTTGTGGAATTACAGGCTCCTAACACTAAAATTAAGAGCATCACTGCATATTTTTTTACTACCATTGTTTACTCCTTGGTATTAGTAATTTGAAATCAAAAAAAACCACCTAGAATTAGGTGGCTTTTAATTATATATTTATAATACAATAATTAATAAAAACAACTCAATTCTTTTTCTTTGATAAACACGGTAAATAGCATAATAATAATAAGAAGAAAAAATCGAATGAAATTAGTCATTTAATGTCCTTTAGTTGGATTTAATATAATTATATCATAATATAATTATATTGTCAAGTAATTTTATATTTTTATATTTTATGATATCCAGATGAAAACGAGTTGTAGAATCATCAAAAAAATACTTTCATTTTTTTAGATTATTTTTTTTGTGTTATTATGGTTAAAAGGAGAGTGTGCTATGGCTCAAGGACAAGC
>CAMQSH010000259.1 GCA_947036575.1 uncultured Brevinema sp.
ACCTCAAAAATATTGGGGTCTTTTTTTAGATAAATTTTAAAAACCTATTGACAAATATTAAAATATTAAATACAATGAATATAAGTTATATGATAGGATATATATATGAATCAGTTTAATAAAACAATCAATCGTCTTGGAACATATTGTACTCAATGGGATTTTGTAAAGGATAGATTTGGAAAAGATGATGTGCTCCCCTTTACTATTTCTGATATGGATATAAGTACCTCTCCTGAAATATTACTAGCGTTACAAAAAAGAGTTGATCATGGAATTTTTGGGTATACAAGATGGAATCATCCTGATTTCAAAAATGCTATCATCTCTTGGTATCAAAAAAGATTTGATTGTCCTATTCAAGATAGTTGGATTGCCTACACTCCTAGTGTAATTTATGGAATCGTTAAAGTACTATCTGTTTACAATCCTCAAAAAAAGCCTATTTGTTTTATTACGCCTTGCTATGATGGTTTCATGAAAATTCTCTCTTCAAATGATTACCCTACTAAGACTGTTCACCAATCACTTGATAATGGAGTTTACAATCTTGATTGGAATGAATTAGAAACTGCTCTCAGTCAGAGTAAAGTTTTTCTGCTTTGTAATCCTAATAATCCCAATGGCTATGTATGGAGTGTAGAGGATCTTACTAAAATAATTGAACTTTGTAAAAAGCATAAAGTAATTATTGTTTCTGATGATATTCATATGGATTTTGTCTACAAACCAGCCCTATTCACCCCTATCATAAAAGTAGCACAAAAAATGGATTATTTAGATAATGTTGTTATTATAACATCTAGTGCTAAGACTTTTAATCTGTCTAGTCTTGGTGGAGCTTATATTATTTGTCCTAATATCACTAAATTAGCAGAATATGTTTATCTATTAGGTAACAAAGATAGTCTAAGTTCTGCTCCTGCATTGTTCATTACCTCATTAATTACAGGATACACCCAATCCGAAGCGTGGACTGATGAATTAATAGAATATTGTCATCAAAACCTTATTTTTGTCAAAGAATATTTAGAAAAGCATTTACCAACACTAAGTGTTACTATTCCTGAAGGTACCTATTTTGCTTGGGTTGACTGTAGTAAACTAGGAATTCCTATGTCAGAAATCCAAGATAAACTACTTAATATTGGAAAAGTTGCTATTATGGATGGAGATAGATATGAAGAATCCGCTCCTTTTCTAAGAATGATTATTGCTTGTCCCAGATCAAAAGTCGAAGATGGGCTAAAAAGATTAGTTAAAAGTTTATTATAAAAATAACTATTAACAAACACATATCTAATTACATATAATAAATAAATTAATATCTTTATATCTATCAAGGGGATTTTTATGTCAAATCAATTATCACGTATTTTGTTATTAAGTATGTTCCTAATAACTACACCTAATTTCGCTGTTGAAGTTAGTCAAAATATTCAAAATACTCAAAAAACAAATAAAGTTTATTCTATAGGGACGGGCATATCACTAAACTACACAAAAGATAATCTAGGATTTATGGTAGACTCTTACCACCTTTTTCATTCTCAATCACGCCCTTTCGATAAAACATTTATGAAACTAGGATTAGGGGTTAATTATGATTTTAATCCTTATGTGGGTCAAACTAGTACAGGTTTTACCTTGGTTAGCTCCATTGGTTATCTCTATATCCAAAATCAATACCACCAATTATCTTTCCTCAAACAATTTGGTGCTGGTTTCACCCTAGATTACACCATGATTAACAGTACATCACATGGTATCGGATTATCTCTATATCTCTTATTAAACAACTTTTTATTAGGACTTGGTGGAGGGGCTATTATTTCCCCTGATGGTGATACTCAACCTTATATCATGAGTAGTTTTGGTATTACTTTTTAATAACTAATAAAATAACAATAAATAAAAGCACCTTATATGAGGTGCTTTTATATTGACAATAGTTTCAAGATGATATATAATATATATGTTCATATTCTTATAGATTAGAAATAGTCTGTATATATTTTTTATCTTATGCTTAAAACAAAAAATCAGTATCAAAATTTTCTTTTGTGCTGATTTAGTCAATAGTACTATAGCTTTGTGTGCCCTATGGATTCTGAACCTAGCTTTACTCCCTCAAGGGTGTAAACTAAGGTAAGAAACTAATCTCACTATCGTTCGTTATTTTCTAAAGCATTGGGTTATCTACGGATAATTCTTTTTTGTTTTAAAGCATAATTATGCAAACACTGGTATTTCGATACTTGTGTTCTGCATGCTGATATTATTTTTTAAGACATAAATTTGTCTTACTGCTTCACACTGAAGTAGATTTATATTAATTGCTCATAGCAGTTTGTATATTTTTCGGTGTGAAGTATTAGATAGAAATATTTAGACTCGTCTGTAAGAATATGAACAATACAAACTCTATGAGCTTTACTATTTTCAGGAGTATTACATACGACTAGAAAATAGTTATCCAGCGAAAAGCCTAGCTTTGAGCTGGGTTATCCTAGTATAAAACCTCTATATTTTAGTTTGTATGTTTAAGCATATAATATATCCTATTTAGGAAAAATATAAAGGAGGATGATATGAAATCATTCAAAATATTAGCTTTAGTAGCTATTTTAGGACTCGGAGCTTGTTCTCTAAACGACAGTGATTTTCTTGATCAAGTAAAAGGGAAAACAGCATTTACAAATGCTCTATATTCAGGAGAAATTGGGAAATTTTCAGCAGATGGAAAAACCTTTACTTATAATGGAATAGGAGATTTAATATTTGATTCCATGGAAGAAGATAGTTTAGCAAGATATACCTTTGGAAAAACATCCTATACAATTAGTGTTGATGGTGGTAAAATAGGCTTAAGATTTGCAGGAATGGGAACAACAACAACATATTATATAAAATAAATATAAAATTTATTTTAATACCACCCATACTAATGCAAGAGGCAGTCATTAACTACACTCTAGCGTAGCATGTGTGGTGTTTTTTTATACATGCTATACGGCAAAGAATCTATTAATCGAGAGATTGACAAAATAATAAAAAAACATATATAATAAAATATAAAATAAAAAAACTTACTCTGAAAGAATGAAGTTGGAGGAATAATGAAAAAATATAT
>CAMQSH010000260.1 GCA_947036575.1 uncultured Brevinema sp.
TTTTGCCCTTTGTGTCCTTTTCCGCAGGTTTTACCAGTTCCATTACCGGTACCACGACCTACTCGCTTACGCTTTTTTGTAGCGCCTTCATTTGGTTTGAGTTCTATATGACCCATATTATGCGCTCCTTAATTATTTAGAAAATAATTCAGATACTGTTTTGCCGCGTTTTGCAGCAATATCTTCAATATTATATAATCTTGTTAATCCATTAAAAGTTGCTTTAATAAGATTAATCGGATTAGGAGATCTTAAAGATTTTGTCAAAATATCATGAACACCTAATAGCTCAAGAACGGGACGTACTGCACCACCGGCAATAACACCTGTTCCTTTTGTAGCAGGTTTCATAAGAATACGACAAGCTTTGTATTCTCCTAAAATTTCGTGAGGAATTGTTGTTCCTTTCAAACGAATAACCATTGCATTTGCAATAGCTTTGTCTTTTGCTTTTTTAATAGCATCAGCAAGCTCATTTGCTTTTCCATATCCAAGGCCAACTTTACCTTTTTTATTTCCAACAACGACCATAGCGTTAAAACGAAAACGACGTCCACCAGCGATAACTTTAGTTGCACGTCTAAGACTTACAACTTTTTCTTCCCACTCGGATGGAACAGCTTCAGGTCTATCACGTCTATCTCTTCTGTTGTTGCTGTTTTTATTATTATTTCTTCTATTATCTCCACGAGGAGCTCTTTCTTGAGGAGCATTCTCTTGTGAAGTAATTTCCTTTTGCTCTGTTTGTGGTGCTTGATTCTCAGCCATAGTATATCCTCAGCTTTAGAAATCGATTCCTGTAGCACGACAAGCTTCAGCAAGAGCTTTTACTTTTCCGTGGTACAAGTAACCGTTACGGTCGAATGCGACCTTTGTTATTTTGAGTGCTTTAAGTTTTTCACCAATTTTGGTTCCAATGATAGTTGCAGCTTCTATATTAGAAGTTAGTTTGCTTTTACCTAATTCATTAGATACTGATGAAAATGATGCTAATACTACATTAGAAGTATCAATCACTTGAGCATACAAGTATTTATTAGATCTGAAAACTGTCAATCTAGGACGGTCAGCAGAAACACGAAGATGTTTTTTACTTCGTAATTTACGTTTTTTATGACGTTTAACTTTGTTAGTTATGATATCAATCATACGTTACTCCTTTGCTTAATACTAGAAGTGATAAGCTTATGCTATCCCTCTATCCACAAAAAAAATATAATATTTAGGACAAGGTATAGGAAGTAGTAGCTACTTCCTACCAAATGTCTTAATTATTTCTATTTTTTACCAGCACTTTTTCCTTCTTTGAGGCGAATTACTTCACCAGCATAGCGGATACCTTTACCTTTATACGGTTCTGGTTTCTTGATAAAACGAATATTAGCAGCCACTTGACCGACTAATTGTCTATCTATACCTTTAACAGAAATCGAAAGAGGTGCAAGTTGTTCTAGTTTTGCTCCGTCTGGAGCTACAAAAGTAACAGGATGAGAGAAACCAACAGTACAATTAAGAGTTTGACCCTTAACTTCCCAACGGTAACCAACCCCTTGAATTTCAAGTTTTTTCTCAAAGCCTACAGAAACACCTATTAGATGATTTCTGAATAATGCCCAATAAAGACCTTGTTTTGCTTTAGCTTCTTTAGTATCATTCAAACGATTCACTAATACACCATTAGCATCAACAACTGGGCTGATTAATACAGCATCAAATTCTTGAGTAATAGTACCTAGGGTACCTTTGAAGATTAGATTCCCATTTTCTACCGTAACGGTTACACCGTTAGGAATGAGCAGGGGTTTTTTTGCCAAACGTGACATGTATTGCTCCTACCAAATATAGCAAAGAACTTCGCCACCAATTCCTAGTGAACGAGCTACTTTGTCTGTTATTACACCTTTTGAAGTGGTAAGTATTGCTATTCCATAGTTATTATAAACTCTAGGAATAGAATCTTTTCCAACATACACACGGCGTGAAAGTTTACTGACGCGTTTAAGATCGTCAATAACTGATTTACCATTAATATATTTTAAGGTAACATCTGTCATGTAGGGTTGAGCACTATCTCTGTAGTTTTCAATATACCCTTCATTCTTCATTATTTTGAGAAGCTCTTCCATAAGCTTTGTCTTCTTGACACTAGTTCTAGGAAGACTACGCATAGCAGCGTTTCTTATTTTTGTTAAGCTATCTGCGATAATATCCATAGGAATCCTCGCCTTATTTTTTTTTGATGAGAAAATTGTTTTTCTCTATAAATTAAATCTTACCAAGAAGATTTAACAACACCTGGAATATGTCCTTGTAAAGCCAATTTACGGAAACACAAACGACAAAGACCAAAATCTCTCATGTAAGAACGTGGACGACCGCAAATATTACAACGGTTGTATGCTCTTGCACTGAATTTAGGTTTCTTTTTCCAGCGTTGGATCAATGATTGTTTTGCCATGATATAGCCCTCGCTTACTTGTTACTGAAAGGAAAACCAAAATGAGTTAATAAACTTTTTGCTTCCTGATCCGTTTTAGCTGTGGTAACAATAGTAATATCCATTCCACGAACTTTATCAATTTTATCATAATTGATTTCAGGGAAGATAATTTGCTCAGATACTCCGAAAGAGAAATTTCCTCTTCCATCAAAACCTGTAGCTTTAACTCCACGAAAATCTCTTACACGTGGGATTGCAACAGAAATTAATTTATCAAGAAAGTCAAACATACGATTTTTACGTAATGTTACTTTAGCTCCGATTGCCATTCCTTCACGCAATTTAAAATTAGATACAGATTTACGTGCAATGGTTTTCATTGCTTTTTGACCAGCTAATAAAGTAAGATCATTTGTAGCAGCATCAGCAACTTTTTTATCAGCAACAGCACCACCAACACCCATATTGATAACAATTTTTTCGATACGAGGGATAGCCATTGTTGATTTATAGTTAAACTCTTTGTTCAAACTTGGTTTAATTTCACTTTCAAAGCGAACTTTGAAACGTGGTTGTTCACCAGTTTTAGCAGGAGCTTTTGAAACTGCTTTTTTAGCAGGAGCTTTTACTTCAGCTTTTGGAGCAACTTCTTTAGCAGGAGCTTTCGCTTCAGCTTTTGGAGC
>CAMQSH010000261.1 GCA_947036575.1 uncultured Brevinema sp.
AGAAATAAAACGATGTTACTACTTTTGTACACTACTGGTATTCGTTCTGAAGAATTATGTACCCTACAATGTTCTAATGTTAATTTGAATAGTAGAGTGATCAAAGTACTAGGTAAAGGGAAAAAAGAGCGTATTATTCCTTTGATTCCCATTGCTCAAGAAATTATAAAATTATGGTTAGAAGATAGAAAAACATTGGATAAAGACTTATCAGATACTTTATTTTTATCTCAAAATGGACGTATATTGACTACAGCAATGATTAGAAAAATAGTTCGTAAATTTTCAATAATGATTCCAAATACTATATCTAAAAAATTTCATCCACATGCTTTTCGTTATACGTTTGCAACACATCTTTTAGAAAATCAAGCTAATTTGAGGCATATTCAGGAATTATTAGGTCATGCTAGCTTATCTGTTACACAGAGATATACCACTATTTCTATTACTAATTTACAAAAAAAATTCAAAGAATTTCATCCAAGAGCAAAATAAGGAAAGTATGTATAGGCTTGACTTTTATGTCAGATAAATATATACTATATAATATATGTATTATAGTATTTTAAAGGAGTTTATTTTGAAATATACAAGCTCACGGCATGGAAAATACACTGTTATTAAAGTTGAAGGTAATTTAGTCAACGATCCTGTTGCAAATGAATTTAAACAAGTAATCTACGATCTAATGGATAAAGGTGAAAAATATATTGCTATTGATTGTTCAGAAATGCAATTTATTGGTAGCTCAGGCATTGGAAAGTTGCTATTAGCATACAAGCGTATTACTGATCTTGGTGGTAAAATAGCAGTTGTTTATTTACACCCAGAAATGAAAGATTTATTTATTGCATTCAAATTACAAGAATTTATTTCTATTTGTGATTCTATAGACGAATTAAAATAATTTCACTTGTTGGAGATTCGAGATTTCTATGCAAGTAATATTAATAGCTTTAATAAGTGCAATTCCTCTATTGCTTCTTATTTTTTTTGGATATCCAATAGCTGCAACGGGTTTCGGTGCAGGTATGCTTTTTTGTGCTATACTGATCTGGCTGATTCATTTTTTACTCAAAAGAGATCAACTGTTTTCAACTTTTTTTTCTAGTGATCTCTTTCAACAGTTATTATCAACTCAAGGGATACAAAAATTCCGTAAAAAAATTCTATCAAAAATCAAAGAGCTCCAAGATTATCAAATTTTCTTTTTAGATAATGATGAAGTTATTATGTTTCCTAAAAACAAAATAATTTTAACAAAAGAAGAAAAAGTGATTTTAGAGTTATTAGTTCAAAAATCACTACATAAATCTTATGTTGTTTCAACAGAAAAACTAGAAAGAATTATTAATCCTAATCTTAATTGTTATGCCTATTCTTATAGTATTCCCTTCTTTAATAAAAGAGTGTTAATTCTCGTTTATATCTCTGCTCATACCCTATGGACACCTGTGTTACAAGAACAAATCAATTCTGCTAATGATACTTTATCTGTAGTTAGTTTTCTTGTAGAAGTAATGGGTGGAAATAATGGAATTTTAGAATTATTAAAAGAGAGTGTATGGGGATCTCCTTTTGCAGTAGGTGTTTGTAATCCTGCTGGTGAATTAGTTTTTGGTAATGATACTTTATACCAAATGTTTCAAGGTGATGTGCCTAATTTTTCTGAACTAACAGGTAAAGAAGTGTTTATGCTTTTATTTGATGGAAAAAGAATAGGGCAATCTTTTACCTTTCAGGGGCGTCGTATACAATTAGAGGCCTTTCCCCTCAACAATAAAAATTTTCTTGTAACTAAATGTCTTTTTGTTTTTTTTGATGAAAGTGTAGAATTTAAACAAGAAATGCTAGGAGAAGCTAATACTTTAAGACGTTTTACCTCAGGAAGTTCTATCATTGGAGCTGCAATGTTTACTCTAGATGGTATTATTCTCTATAGTAATGAAGCTTTTATGAAAAAATTAGACGTCTATAAAGTACGTGAGGCAGTCCAAAAAAATATCTATGACTTATTTGTTATCGATAAGGAAGAGTATCAACGATTGGTAGAACTAATACTTTCGGGGACAGAGCAACAAACAGCTCTTATTGGTAAAGAAAAAGAACAAGAATTCCAAGTACTATTCAAAGGGATAGTATTCGGTGATAAAACAATTGTAGAAGTTGTTTTGGAAGACGATATTATTTATAATGAGAATCTATCTTATCTCGATAAAGAAACCCAAGAATTATATGAAGAGTTAAATACAGCAAGAAGTGTACAAGAGCATATTTTAACTTTACCAACTATTTATAGGCCTGGGGTAGGTGTTGACACTTTGTATATTCCTTCTAGACAATTAAGTGGTGATTTCTTCACTGTTATTCCTTTTGAAGATGATCAAATGGGTATTCTTATAGCAGACGTTTCAGGACATGGGGTGTCAGCCTCTTTGATTACTGCAGCTTTAAAAATCCTCATAGAATTTGCACCAAGAGATGCTAACTCTCTTCCTAAGATTATGTTTTATTTTAATACCTATCTTGCTGGTATTTTACCTGAAGGTAGTTTTGTTACCTTATTTTATGGTATTATCGATTTTAATGAAAACACATTACAATATATTAATAGTGGACACCCTTTCCCAATTTTAGAAGATGTAGAAAAAAATGAGATGAAAATCCTTGAAGGGATGGGATACCCTTTAGGTGGTTTGTTAAATGTTTCTTTTGATGATCTTGTACGTACTGTTCAACTTCCTGCTAAATGTAAGATTCTTTTATACACAGATGGTATTTTACAACATGTGTCAGGTACTATGAAAGAAAAGCTAGAAAAAATTTGGCGGGTGATGGAAAAAAATAAAGCAATTAATGACAAAGAGTTATTACATACATTGTATCAAGATCTTATTTCTAGAAACTCACCTATTCCTGAAGATGATGTGAGTATGATGTTGGTAAGTCTTGATAGAACATGCACAATGAAGCATCATTTATATATTTCTTCTTCTATTTTAGAAGTAGATACAGTAATCGCTCAAATAGGAGCTTATATTCAAAAAGTAGTTGAATTAGATCCTGCTGTATATTGGAAAATACAAACCTGTTTTTATGA
>CAMQSH010000262.1 GCA_947036575.1 uncultured Brevinema sp.
GTTTCTACTAATAAATTGGGTGCTACATATTCTCGTCTATCATCCATCTCAAAAACAATAGTCCCATTTTGTCTAATACCATATTCTTCTGCTTTTGATTTATCTCTAATAGGATCTGTTATAAAAAATTTAATCATTTTAGGATTGGAGGCTTCATAACGCTTTCCTAATTTTTCTGCATAATCAACTAATCCTTTCACGCTATCTGTATTATCATCATAAGAAAAAACAGTAATAGTCAAAGGTTTTTCTATTTGAGAAATAATAGTTTTTGATTCTGGAGATAAATTAAATAATTGTCTCGCTGTCCAATCAAAATTTAAATCAAAACTTTTTACTAAAGAAAGAAATGCAATACTAAAAAATAAGACGGCAAAAGATTCTATTAATTTAATTCGAGAATATTTACCTCTTTTTAATTGTTGAGAAATATTATCTCTAAAATAAATAATATTTAAAACAATAGAAACTAAAATTAACACTAAAGTAGTTCTAAAAAAAATACTTCTTTCTCCAAATAAAACATAGGAGGCTATTGATAAAATAATAGTTAAAACAAAGCTGCTAATTAATATGATATGTTTGTTTTTCATCATTTCTCCTTAATATGCTATCTGTGTTAAAATTTTTGATTCTGTTAATTTTAACATAAATACTGGTACACAAACGAAATAGAGTATATCAGCTAAGGAAAAAACTCCCGCACCAATATTTTTAAAATGATAAGTATAAGAAATTTCTCTTATAAGAGAAGTCAATGGTAAATTTGGATCTAAGCCATTACCTAAAGAACCAAATAAATAAATAAGCATCCACAAAGCAAATCCTATAACGATGGCAATAATAGTGTTATCTGTACATGAAGATGCAAAAATAGAAATAGAGCTAAATATAACTATAACAAGCAATAAGCTTAAATATCCAGACCAAACCGTCATCCAAGAAATATTAAAAAAGATATTTGATAAAAAGGCATAGAAAAATAAACTAGTAGCACATAAAGCAAAGAATACTACCAAAGCAAAAAACTTGGCTAATAGAATATCTCTCAACTTCAAAGGTGAGGTAAAAAATAAAGAAAACATTCCTAGCTCTTTATCTTTCGCTAAGGATCGTGATCCTACTATTAAAATTGCCCAAGCAAATGGCATTTCTAATAAGCTAAAGAAATATTGAAAATTTCCAAAACTTACAGAACCTAATAAATATCCCATGCCCGCAATAATATTTATAATAATTAATGAGGATAAACCTAACCATGAATAAGAATATAATCTCAATTCATTTTTAAAAATAGGTAATATTTTCTTCATTTTGACTTCCTATTTATTTTGTATATAATTTTACTTTCTTTAAATATTTTTGTATATTTGTATTAGATAAGTTTCTTTTATTTTTAATATTATTTTTTTATTGTAAGATCTAAAAATACTTTTTCCAAACTATTAACAGTAGGCGTGATAGATTTTACTCCCGCTCCAAATTTAATAGTTTCTTCAACAATAATTTCAGAAATATCCTTATTTGTAGTAAGAGTAATAATATTATTATTTTCAACAACATTAAGAATATCTTGTATATTTGTAAGATGTGTTAATAATTCTTGAGAAGGTCTTACTACTATTAATTCATAAGAAAACTCTTGCTTATCATTATTAGTAAGGAGAAAGTCTTTTGAACCTTCAAATATTTTTTTACCCTCACTAATAATAATTACTTCGTCACAAAGTTCCGCAGCCTCAGACATAATATGTGTAGAAATAACCACTGTCATTCCCGTCTCTTTCGCAAGATGTCTTATCACTTGTCTAAATTCAATTAATTGCGAAGGCTCTAATCCCACTGTCGGTTCATCGAGAACTAATAATTTTGGGTAATGTAAAATACTTTGAGCAATTCCCACCCTTTGTTTTAATCCCTTAGATAAATTCTTAATCAACGCCTCTTCTCTTTCTAGTAAGTTGAGAAGTTTTAAAACTTCTTTTGATCTGGAAATAGACGCCTCATGACTCATTCCTCTCATCTCAGCAATAAATATGAGATATTCAATCACAGTCAGTTCTGGATATAATGGCGGGATTTCTGCCAAATAACCTATACAAGATTTCGCTTCTTCAGGATTTTCAAAAATATTAATATCATTAATAAAAACCTCGCCTTCTAAAGGAGGTCTAAATCCTGTCATAATATTTAAAGTCGTACTTTTCCCAGCACCATTAGGCCCTAATAAAGCTAACAAACTTCCTTTTTTTATTTCAAAATTTAGATCATGCAAAGCTTTGAAACTACCATATGATTGAGAAACATTAACAAATTTTACCATTATATTTTCCTACTTATGAAACATTATACCATAGCATGTTTATCGGAATTTTTAAAATTTTCTCAATCTAATTTGCTATTTTAATCACTAGATAAATAAAAATCCCCTCACAAATTTGCAAGGGGGAAAAATTTATTTTTTTTGTATTTATTTATTAAATTCTATTAATAAAATAGTAAGATCATCTAAAGAAGAAATTTGATCTTTTTTATAACTGATATGCTTTTCTATTATTAAATCTTTTAATTCTACTATATTTTTATCTATATTATTTTGAAGATAGTATAAAGCAGAGTCCGATGGTTTTTGATCATCTACTTCAAAGAGATCTAAAAACCCATCTGTATACAGTATCATTTTATCGCCATCCTGATAACTAAGTTCATAGGTATCACATTGAATTAAATCAATAACACCTAGAGGGACAGCTCTTTTGAAATTTAACAACTCTATTTTTTTACCTCTAATAAAATAAGGTAAAGTATGACCTGCCGAACAAATTTTAACCATTTTTTGTTCAAAGTCTGTCAAAGCAATCACACAAGTGATAAATTTATTTTCTGTTGCATTAAGGTCTAATATTTTTTTATTTAATAATTGTAAAAAATCTAAAGGTTCTTTTTTATAACCATCTCTCAAATTATCAATAAATGTGCCATAGACATCTTTTACCATAACATTCATCATAGAAGATGAAATCCCATGTCCACTAACATCACTGATAAAAGCAATATTATATTTTTTATCTTCTAAAAATATATTTTCTGAATAATAAAAATC
>CAMQSH010000263.1 GCA_947036575.1 uncultured Brevinema sp.
TTTCAGACTGTTTATTTGACTGTTTATTACTTATTTGTATTTTATTGGCTACTTTTAGACTTTAGATTTTATTTATTTTATTTTATTTTATTTTATTTATTTTATTTTATTTTATGCGAATCTTTACTTTATCTTATTTCTATTTCATTCATCTTTATCGCTTGTTTCCATTTCTACTTTGCACGGAGCATTTGGAATGAAAAGAATTTCCCCCCGGGGATCAATAAAGTATTCTGAATCTGAATCTGAATCTGAACCCGAGTCAATAAAAACAAAAAACTCTGAATGCTGAAGCCCAGGGAACTGACCTGGAACTATGAGAAGAAGAAAATGACCCCCCTTCCCACAGTAAAGGCAGAGATTGTTCCTTGTGCGGCGGCGGCGTTCTGCGAAGGACAACCGCATTCTCCCCACCTGCATGGGCTCGGAGTCCCACTTCAGTGGGGGAAGCGGTGGGAGCAGGCGAGACATGGGTTTAGTCCGGGCGATCGTCCAACCGGTAGATCCATGGCCAACGGCGGCGGGTGGAGTGTAGAGAGAGTCGTGCCTCTCCCTCTGTCGCTCTCTCAACCTATTGTAGAGGCGAGTGGCTAAGGCAATGAGCTCTTCTAACAAGCTGGTCTCATCCCTAACTGCGAGCTCCTCCCTAATATGGTCGGTTAGTCCCATCAAAAAAACACTATGTAAGGCCGTCTCATCCCACCCACTCTCCGCCGCAAAAATACGAAAACTTAACGCGAACTGTGCGACTGAGTCTGAGCCCTGACGCAGGGAGAAGTCAGCTGCTGGCCTCCTTTCCCCGAACCGTGTGGTCGAACACCCTCCACATCTCGAAAACGAACTCGGCGTAAGAATGCGCGAGAGTGGGTCTATTCATGGAGTTGGCTACCGCCCAGTCGGCGGCCTGGTCTGACAACAGACTCATAATGAAAGCAGTCTTAGTCCTGTCACTGGCGTACGTCAATGGCTGCTGCTCAAAAACCAGAGAGCACTGATGCAAAAATTGTCTACAGCGACCCAACTCCCCCGAATACCTGACCGGAGTAGGAATGAAGGATTCACGGGGCTGGGTGGGCGGGTAAACGGGCGCCACCGCCGGGGAGTCCGAGGCGGAGGAGGCTGCCGGTCCATGGAGCAAGCCAGGAGCGGCTAGGGAGGAGACCTGGGAACAGATCTGCTCCATACGGCCTCCCAGCTCTGACATGCCAGCGGAGAGACGACGAAGAGCCTCAGAAAACTCCTGTAACGCTGCGTCGTGTTGACCGATCCGCGCACCCTGCAAGGAGAGCGCCTGCCGAACCTTCTCTGATTCCGCAGGGTCCATGTTGGCCAGATTATTCTGTTAGGATCACGGTAGTGTTTGTTTGGACCCCGAATGCAGAAGACAGAGACAGAACGGAAAGGCAACAGTTTATCCGTACAAAAAACAAAAAAATACGTCCAGCGAAGCAGGCGGGTAGGCGCAGCTGGCGGAGGCACTGGAACACACTGAGGTCCGGTAGTCATCCGATGGCGAGGGAAAAGGCTACCGGCAAAAGAACACACTGAGGTTAGTGTCGACAAAAATACGGTCCGAGTATCAACGTTCAAGTCTAACTCATCAGCCAAGGTACCCTGCTATTTTAGCCATCAATAGTCCACAGATCTGCACACACACACACACACACCCTCTTCTCACCTCTCACTAGCTACCCGGCTAGCGCCAGAGCTAACGGGCTAGCGGGGTAACGGGCTAGCGGTGGAGCTAACGGGCTTGCAGCAGAGCTAACGGGCTAGCAACGGGGTAACAGGCTAGCGGGGTAACGGGCTAGCGGCGGAGCTAACGGGCTAGCAGCGGAGCTAACGGGCTAGCAGCGGAGCTAACGGGCTATCTGTGTGTATGTACTGCAGCATGTAGCCTCATCACAGCTGATGTGTTGCGTGTTGATTTGAAACCAAACCTGCGCCGGTAGTATGGACAAACTGGTATATGATCGCTGGACTTCATTGGACATCAGGAATACGTGCAATCGGACATACAATGTAATCAGCTTAGCCTTGATGGATATACTCTGCGATCTCGCTTTGCTAAACCTGGGGCCCCCTGCTGGAGCTACAGTGATGAGGAGATGCCGAAAGCGGTGTGAGAGAACCAGGAAGCGCGGTAAACGGGGAGGCAGACGAGCCAGGCTAAGAACTAACCCTGTCAGGCCAGCCATCCCATCCATCATACTAGTTAATGTTCGCTCCCTAGAAAATAAACTCCACATAAGCCACATTCAACTAACAAGAGCTGCACAACGCAATGCAAGAGACTGCTGTGTTTTCATATTTATGGAAACGTGGCTCAACGACAACATTTGGGGGGGGGGATGATGACTGTATGAAGCTGTCACTAAACTGCAAACTACCTATCCAGAGGGATTGTTTGTCATGCCAATTTGAAATCTGTTCCAAAGTTCTACCAGCAGGTAAGTTTTCCCACCAGAGGTCCCAACATATTAGACTTAGTATATACAAATATTAAGTCCACATACAAAGCCACCCCCCTCCCCCACTTTGGGCTGTCTGATCAAATCATTGCACTGCTTACTCCAGCTTACAAACCCTTGCTCTGGAGGGCAAAACCTGGATCCAATCCGATCAGAGTGTGGCCAGAGACAGCCTTGCAAGACTGCTTTGAATGTACAGACTGGTCCATCTTCAGGGAGGCGGTTACTGATGATGACCAATGCACAGATATCAACAAATTTGCAGAAAGTGCATACATCAACAAGTGTATAGAGGATGTCACAGTCATGAAAACCATTACTGTTCGTGCTAACCAGAAGCTATGGTTTACATCAGAGCTACATAAACTGCTGAAAGCTTGGGATGCTGCCTTCCAAACAGGAGATGTAGCTGAGCTCAGAACAGCAAGAAACAAATTGGCTTGCGGCATTAAGCTGGCAAAGCAGGAACATGCTAAGAAAACACAACTAAAAAAAGACTATTTGAAGGAAAAGCACTCCGGATCTACTGGTCAATCTTTGTTCCTATCCTCACCTATGGTCATGAGGGCTGGGTGATGACCGAAAGAACGAGTACAAGCGGGTACAAGCGGCCGAGATGAGTTTTCTCAG
>CAMQSH010000264.1 GCA_947036575.1 uncultured Brevinema sp.
GGATATGTCAGAGTCACTGAGAGATATAGAAAATTTTATCCTTCCTATAGAAGAGTCTGGGATAGAAATTACAGAAAATCAAAATATACAAGTGCCTCAAGTTGTAGAACCGAATAGAGTTGGCTATAATAAATATATACTAGATCTTGATCTTAAAGAAGATAAAGTGCTTTATTTTGGAGATTTGTTTGATAAAGGCTGGAAAGCCTTAGCTAATAACGAAAATATAACTATCTATAAAGCCAATGGTATTCAACAATATATGTATCTTCCTGCTGGGACAAAACAAGTAGAAATTTTTTATGATAGATCTGTTGAAGGCTTGTTTTATTCACGATTATTAATCGTATTAGCAACGATTTTTGCTCTTGTAGTATGGATTATGAAAAAACGATTTGTTTAGAATAAAGCAATAAAAAAACTAAACTACCTTTAATAATAGAGGTAGTTTAGTTTTATAAAAATTTGCTTAAAATATATAAGGGCCTAACATTTGTTCGGCACTAGGATTCCCCCCAAAATCATTGACAGATCCTGGTCCAAATTGAAAATTAGGAAATAACCAATAGGAATTAGTCTTGTTAGAGAAAGGCTTTGCTCTATAATTATGTTCTTTATTAAAAGTGGCGATATCGCGTTGAGAACCTTGTGGAATATGACCAGATCTTCTAGCTGTTGTTTTTTGTATATAAAAAGAATTAGAGTCATTGATAGCATCATTAGATACACTAGATTCATTAACTGCTAGGTCACCTATGTTTTTACCATCAGCAATAGGAATATAAATCTTTTTATTAGAGGTAGCTCCCCATAGTGTTCCACAGAAAATGAAGGATAATAATAATAAATATTTCATATATAGACCTCTTAATTATCTTTAGGGATGACTTCTGGATTTTGAGGTGTTACAGGTGGTTCCCCTCCAGGAGCGTTTCTATTGTTGACAATATATATTAAAAACAGTAAAAAACAAGCAGTAATAACAGAAATAATTTTTTTATTCATAGAATACCTCCAAAGTATAATAAAAGGTAATCATGTAAATAAAAAAAAAAAAGTAAAAAGATATAAATTATAAAATTGTTTACTATCTTTATAATGGAGGATTTTAAAATGGATAATTATTCATTGTATGTATTTTGGTGGGGAATTGCTGGGGCATTCTTTTTATTAGAACTTGTTACCCCAGCAACAATATTTATTTTTCCTGCTGGTGTAGCAATAGTGATAAGTTTATTATCATTATTTGTTGATAGTATTCTTATACAAGGAATAGCATTTTTTGTTCTATCTGTCGCTACTATAGCACTAATAAGACCAATGTTTGTAAATAGTAAAAAAGATATTGGCTATAAAAATGGTAAAGCTTCTCTCATAGGAAAAGAAGTAAGAGTAATAGAAACCATTAATAATGAAAAAGAACAAGGTAGAGTTAAACATGCTAGTGATAGCTTTCCAGCACGTAATGCTGATGATGCTATCATAAAAGAAGGGCAAAGAGTTAAGATTATTCAAATCGATGGTATTACTGTTACTGTTGAAGTAATTACTAAAAATAACAAAGAGAAGGGAGAATAATGAGTCAAAAATTATCTACAAATTCCTATCCTGGAACAAGAGATTTTTATCCTCAAGATATGAGATTTAGATCTTTTATGTTTTCTTTAATAGAAGAGGCTATCTCTAGTTTTTCTTATGAAAAAATATCAGGTCCATTATTAGAAGGTTTTGAAATTTATGCTGCAAAAAGTGGTGAAGAAATCGCAGAAAAACAATTATATCTATTTTCAGACAAAGGAGATAGAAGAGTTGCTATTCGTCCTGAATTGACACCTACTATTGCTAGAATGTATGCAGCTAAAATAAGTGAAATAGCTCATATTCAACGTTGGTTTTCTATAGAAAATTTCATGCGTTATGAAAGACCTCAAAAAGGAAGACTTCGTGAATTTTATCAAGTAAATGTAGATCTTATAGGTGCAAAAGGGGCTTTTGCTGATTTTGAATTGTTAAGAGTTGCTCATGGAGTATTTAGTATTTTTGAAGCAACAACAGATATGTATGAAATACGTATCAATCACAAACAATTTCTTAAGGATGTATTAACTCAATATGTAGGGATTCCAGAACACAGACTAGAAGTTATTGCAAAAATAATAGATAAAAAAGATAAAATTACCCAAGAAAAATTTATTGAATTGTTTATAGCTGAAGGATTAGGGCAAAATCATGTGGACAAAATCCAAGAAGTTTTTGCAATGAGTTTTGAACAAACTTCTGAGTTGGTTCCTGATTCTGAAGGAGCAAAAGAGTTAAAAGAGATTTTGGAATTAGGCGAGAAAATATTCAAAACTCAAAATCCTTTGCGTTATGATTTTTCTATTGTAAGAGGATTGGCTTATTATACAGGATTAGTTTTTGAAGCTTATGATAAAAATCCTGAAAATTCAAGAGCATTATTTGGAGGAGGACGTTACGACGATCTCGTAGGTCTTTTTCATAAAAATAGTGAAGTCTCAGGTGTTGGTTTTGCTATAGGTGACGTGACTTTTGAATCATTTTTAAGAGGACATAATTTATTATCTGATGAAGATCTTATTGTAGAAAAACACATGGTAGCTATTGATGCAGAATTACCTTTATCTTTGTTTCATACTGTTTCAGATCATATCAAAAAAATGGAACACGTGTTTTTAGATTGTGTTGGAATGCTAGAAAATATTGTTGTATCTCATGCTAATAACAAAACTTTAATAAAAGATTCTATTGCTAAAGTAACAAGCTTATTAGAAAAAAATCCTTTCTTTGATAAAGAGAAAGATGGTAATTTTAGTTTTGAAAATGATTTAGAAAGTTTTCTTGGTTTATCTAAATCCAAAAGATATAGTGTTGAGATTTTTCCAGATGCTGGTATGGCTCTTGGTAAACAACTACAATATGCAAATAGAGCACAAGTCAAGTATGTGTGGATTTGTGGAGAGCCTGAACTAAAAAGAGGAATTTTAAAACGCAAAAGTATGGACACAGGAACAGAAGCAGAATTTGATCTAAAAACTTTTGAGCTTTATTAAAA
>CAMQSH010000265.1 GCA_947036575.1 uncultured Brevinema sp.
AAAAGAAAGGCAACACTGAGGTGAGAAAAGATAAGAGAGAAAGGGTCAGATAGGGGATGTCTAGGCACTAGATAGCGAAGAAGGACGTGAAAAGCTGCGAAAAGCTACGGGGAGTTGCAAAGAGGCGTTGATCCGTAGATATCCGAATGGGGGAACCCGGCGGGGGTAATGCTCCGTCACTCACTTTATGTGAGAGCGCACCCAGCGAATTGAAACATCTTAGTAGCTGGAGGAAAAGAAATCGAATGAGATTCCCTAAGTAGCGGCGAGCGAAAGGGGAGAAGCCCAAACCTAAGAGTATACTCTTAGGGGTTGTAGGACGTTATAACGGGACTTAAGTTGGTAGTGGAATCATCTGGGAAGATGAACCGAAGAGGGTGATAGTCCTGTACACGAAACTGACGAGAGCTTAAACGTATCCTGAGTACCACGGAATCCGGGAAATTTTGTGGGAATCTGGGGTGACCACACTCCAAGGCTAAATATATCTAGTGACCGATAGTGAACAAGTACCGTGAGGGAAAGATGAAAAGAACCCCTGATAGGGGAGTGAAAAGAACCTGAAACTACTGACTTACAAGCAGTCGGAGCAGTCTTCGGATTGTGACGGCGTGCCTATTGAAGCATGAGCCCGCGAGTTATGTGTGGCAGCGAGGTTAACCAGTTCAGCTGGGAAGCCGAAGCGAAAGCGAGTCTGAATAGGGCGAGAAGTTGTCATATATAGACCCGAAGCCGAGTGAGCTTACCATGAGCAGAGTGAAGCTCCAGTAACATGGAGTGGAGGCTCGAACCGGTATACGTTGAAAAGTGTTCGGAAGACTTGTGGTAAGGGGTGAAAGGCCAAACGAACTCGGCGATAGCTGGTTCTTTCCGAAATGCATTGAGGTGCAGCCTCATCTATAAGCGCATGGGGTAGAGCTACTGGAACGGCTAGGGGTACCTAGTATTACCAAACCGTACCAAACTCCGAATACGTGCGTGGTCAGGATGGGAGTGAGTCTACGGGGGATAAGCTTCGTGGACGAAAGGGAAACAACCCAGACCATCGATTAAGGTCCCTAAACTATGTTAAGTGGTAAAGGAGGTGGGGGGTCTTGGACAGCCGGTATGTTGGCTTAGAAGCAGCCATCATTTAAAGAGTGCGTAATAGCTCACCGGTCGAGACGCCCTGCGCCACAAATGAATGGGACTAAACATAGTACCGAAGTCGTGGACTCGAAAGAGTGGTAGGAAAGCGTTGTATACGCGACGAAGCTGTACTGTAAGGTGTTGTGGAGTATATACAAGTGAGAATGTGGGCATAAGTACACGAAAAGACGGGTGAAAAACCCGTCCGCCGTAAACCCAAGGTTTCCAGGGCAATGCTAGTCAACCCTGGGTTAGCCGGCCCCTAAGCCCAAGCCGAAGGGCGTAAGCGATGGGAATTCTGTTGAAATTCAGAAGCCAGTGCTAGTTTTGTTGGGATGACGTGGAGGATGGCATAGAGCGGACTGATGGAATAGTTCGTCGAAGATGTGAGGAGTCGTTATGTAAGTTTCGTATAATCCGAGCATGGAGCGAGGCCCCTTTAGGGGGGAGGAAGTCTATGGAGTTTTCTGCCAAGAAATAGTCCCGAAACAGTTAAGCTAGTGGTGACCGTACTAAAACCGACACAGGTGGGTGGGGAGAATATCCTAAGGCGCACGAGATAACTCAGGCTAAGGAACTCTGCAAAATTGCTCCGTAACTTCGGGAGAAGGAGTGCCAGTGAAAGCTGGTCGCAGTAAAGAGGTTCAAGCGACTGTTTACCTAAAACACAGGACTATGCAAACACGCAAGTGGAAGTATATGGTCTGAAGCCTGCCCAGTGCTGGAAGGTTAAGAGGAGAGGTTAGCGTAAGCGAAGCTTTGAATTGAAGCCCCAGTAAACGGCGGCCGTAACTATAACGGTCCTAAGGTAGCGAAATTCCTTGTCGGGTAAGTTCCGACGCGCATGAATGGTATAACGATTTGAACGCTGTCTCGGCCTGGGGCTCGGTGAAATTGCATGGTTGGTCAAGATGCCAACTACCTGCAGCAGGACAGAAAGACCCCGTGGACCTTTACTGTAGCTTGGCATTGATGCTTGGTATAATATGTGCAGGATAGGTGGGAGACTAAGAAGCTTAACGCCAGTTGAGTGGAGTCGTCCTTGAGATACCACCCTTGTTATATTGGGTTTCTAACGCATTCATTCTAAAGTTTGAAGCGGACAGTGTCTGGTGGGCAGTTTGACTGGGGCGGTCGCCTCCTAAAGAGTAACGGAGGCGCCCAAAGGTTCCCTTATCTCGGTCGGAAATCGAGATGTAAGCGTAAAGGTATAAGGGAGCTTGACAGTGAGACTGACAAGTCGAGCTGGGACGAAAGTCGGGCTTAGTGATCCGGTGGTTGCGAGTGGAAGTGCCATCGCTCAACGGATAAAAGGTACCCCGGGGATAACAGAGTAATCTTCTCCAAGAGTTCACATCGACGAGAAGGTTTGCTACCTCGATGTCGGCTCATCGCATCCTGGGGCTGTAGAAGGTCCCAAGGGTTGGTCTGTTCGCCCATTAAAGCGGTACGCGAGCTGGGTTCAGTACGTCGTGAGACAGTACGGTCCCTATCCGCTGCAGGCGTTCGGAGACTTGAAGAGATTTGTTCCTAGTACGAGAGGACCGGAATGAACGAACCGCTAGTGTATCAGTTATCGTGCCAACGGTAGAATGCTGAGTAGCTATGTTCGGAACGGATAACCGCTGAAAGCATCTAAGCGGGAAACCAGCTCTGAGATGAGGTCTCCCATTGGAGTCCAGGAAGACTACCTGGTTGATAGGGCGTAGGTGTAAGTGCAGTAATGTATTCAGCCGAGCGCTACTAATAGCTCCACAGTCTTATCTTTTCTCACCTTAGGCGTAGCCTTTTGTGTTATTATTTATTATAAAATATAAATTCTGGTAGTAATAGATTAAGGGAAATACCTAGTTCCATACCGAACCTAGAAGTCAAGCCTTAATTCGCCGATGATACTCCTTATGGGGGAAAGTAGGTACTACCAGATTTTTATTTTT
>CAMQSH010000266.1 GCA_947036575.1 uncultured Brevinema sp.
CAGTTTATTAAGTGATCGTTAGTCATCCCTATGGCTTGCATATAAGAATAACAAATTGTAGAACCTACAAATTTAAAACCTCTTTTTTTTAAGTCCTTACTGATTTTATCAGATACAATCGTGTTTGCTGGCATCTCATCAAGACTAGCAAAAGCATTTATGATAGGTTTATTATCTACAAAAGCCCAAATATATTTATCAAAACTGCCACATTCTTTTTGTATTTCTATAAAAAGTTGAGCATTAAGAATAAGAGCATTTATTTTTAAGCGATTTCTGATGATATTAGGATTTTGTAATAATTCGTTTTTATAAGTATCATCGTACTGAGAAATTTTTATTACATCAAAATCCAAAAAAGCTTCTCTCATACCTTCTCTTTTGTTGAGAATAATTGCCCAACTCAGACCTGCTTGCATCATTTCTAGCACTAAAAATTCAAATAGTATTTTATCATTGTGTTTGGGAATACCCCATTCTTTGTCGTGGTATTCTTTTTCTAATATTGTATTCGGCCATTGACAGGTATTTGTGTTTTCTGACATGTTATTCCTCTTTTTTGTTAAAAGTTTGACAATCCTTTTTGTAATACATCTATAGAATACTTTTTATTTTTATCTTGATAAGGATAAAGAGGCTTTTTTTCTACTCTATATATCCATTCTGTTCTTAAGCTCATATCAAAAACAAGCCTACCATTAGCATCAAATTCTGCGAGTCTCGTCGTTTGAAAAACATTCAACAGAGTATCAAAACCCCAAAGTACTAATAAATTTTCATGGTTAGTACCCACTAAATCTACATCAGAAAGTAAACGAGAATAAACTCTTTTTGGATGTTTAATATTTTTGACAATTTTGGCTTGTCCACCTTGTTTGTTAGAGTTTAGAGTGATTTGATATTCTAAAACCCGAGAACCAAAGAAATTTATATTATGGTCACCTTGATTGTCAAACATCAATAAATTACCATTACTTCTGAGAAGCAAACTATGTTGATTTCTAGGATAAGTAGAAGAAATCAAACGATAAGCTTTTAAGGATTTAATTTGATCTAAGTATACAAAATCAGCAGGCACAAATCCATATGTCTTACCTTGTTGTGTGTTCATTTTGTTATCGGCTAACCACCATAATATTGTCCATTCTGAATAATTGACAGCTATCACTCCTAAATGCCTCAAAGATAAATAAATAATATCATTATCTTCATCATAAACCATAGAATTAGCGTGCGCCCAATCAGTATTTTCTTCTTTTGTTGTAATACGATTAGAACTCATATTATTCGTATCGTAGACTGTTTTTTTGAGTTCTTCCCAGTCTTCAGGATCTAGTGTGTTTCTAAAAAGATCCCCAAAAATAAGATCTCTAACAACTTTGCCTTTAGGAGTTACTTGGATTAATCTATCTTCTAGCCCTCCCCTTTTTGAAAGAGCTAGAATGATTTTGTCTTCACCTTTATAAGAAAAGTCGTGGTGTACTTGTATATTCCCTGTAGGAAAAAAATGCTCTTGACCTAATAAGTTTACTTTTATCATCTTTTTATCTACAAAATAAAAATAAAAGTCACCATCGTTTAATTCTATTCTAGCCATAGCATGGATATTATTATCTTTTTGATAAATATAACGAAGATCCCCAGCTCTATCGTAAGCTACAATGTTAGTATAATTATCATAGAGAAAATAAAAATCTTGATTAAAAGGATCTGATGGCTTTAATTGATCCACGTGTACTTTTGGTCGTGTAAGAGAAATTTTAGGATATTTTTTTGCCTGTTCTGTATAAACATTACTAATAAAAATATTAGTATTAAGAATTCTCTTATCCCCTAAAAAAATCAATAATTGATTTGTTCTATTATTATAAAACCCCTGTATAGGAAATTCATGCCCATATTGAGAAGAAAAAGTATGAGAAAGAGAAGCGTTTTTTTGTTTACCTAATACTGTAATAGTTAGAGGTTCATCATTAATTTTTGCTAACTTAAAAATGCCAGATAAAGGAGTTTTACCATAAGGGTTTATTGTTACACCTAACTCTAAAGCTTGAGGCTTAACAAAATCATTAGCACTGAATAAAAAAATCAATAATAATAAAAAATAAGACATCTACAAACTACACAAGAACTTTTCAAAAGTTGTTTGAGCAAAAATCGGTGGTTTCGTTTTTGATTCCATCTCCAAAGTAGCAATACATTCAAAACAAGAAGATAAAAATCGAAGATTGTTTTTGGAGACTAAGCCTTGATATTTTCTCCATTCATAAGGAGAAACAGTAAAGCCTGTAGGCATTTGTCCATTACTAGAAGTTTTTACTGCCCACATTATTTTGGTAGCCCTATAAAGCATTGCTGTCATCGCAGGAAAAGATTCTCCAGCATGAAGAAGGTCTTGTAAAGACTGGAGAGATCTTGCTATATCATGATTGAAAATCGCATCAATAAGATCAAAAATAGAAGCATTCTGAGCTCTTTCTAATACGTGTTGAATATCTTTTTCATCTATTGATTTTTTTTCTGTACCAACATAAGAAATTAATTTATCTAGCATACCAGCTAATTCTTCTATATCTTCTCCAGAAAAAGTCACCAACAGATCGATAACAGAAGCGTCACAAGTAATTCCCTTATCATGTAAGCGTCTTTGTGCATAACGTTTTTGATCTTGAGCCCACGCTTTTTTAAAATTGTGTACGATAGCTCTTTTGTTGCCTAATTCCGATGTGCTATTGAGAATTTTAGTAGGGATTTTTTGATATTCTAATACTAAACATACATTGCCAGAAGGGTCTTTGAGATAATTTAATAATTGTTTTTCGAAATCACCTTTAGCTTTGTCTGCATTTCTAACAATTAACATACGATGTGCAGAAAACAAAGAGCCTGTTAATAAATCCGTAAAAAAATCTTCCAAAACTAGCTCATCACCATAATAAACAGATCTATCTTCTTCGGGAAAAGAGTGGGTGATTTTTTCAAGCTCTTCTTTAAGAAAAACAGGATTTTCACCACCTAAAACAAAAACATCTACCATT